>CAYMLM010000033.1:0-18370 GCA_964391385.1 uncultured Papillibacter sp. | reverse complement strand
TGACGTACGCGAAACCTTTTGTGATTTTATGAATCAGGCGATTCAATATGGTACGCTCCTTTCCGCGATTCCCAAAAAAGCGGCACGGTCCGCCGTGCCGCTTTCGGGCAGAGTTCAAGCCTGTGTGCCGCTCGGTTCGGGCCTATCGCGGGATCGCATGCGGATTTCAGCTCACCGCATGGTCCCGCAGCCACTCGAGCGCGCCGCTTCCGTCGAGGCCCGCGTCGTCGAGCTCCTTGGCCTTGTTCTCGAGGGCCGTCAGCGCGGCGTCCAGGAAGCCCTGCACGTCTTCAAGCTCGACGAACTTGAAATCGGGATTGCTGTCAAAAATGTAATTCATCGTCTCTTCCTCGGAGGCGAACACATAGCTGATCGCAACATCTGTCATTTCGGCGGCGACCTCGTCGATCACGGCCTGGAGGTCGGCCGGCAGCTCGTCGTAGAGCGCCCGGCTCATGGCGATGACCTGATCGCCGTTCATCATCGTCAGCGGCGTGAAGTAATTGGCGACCTCCTGCAGGCCGAAGGCGTACGTCCCGCCCACCGTCGTGTGGGCTCCGTCTATCACGGAGAGCTTGAGCGACTCGTACAGGTCGCCCATGGGGATGAACGTCGCGCTCGCGCCCATCGCCTCGTACCACGGCATCAGCTGGCTGGATGCGCGGACCGACATACCGGCGAGGTCGGAGACCTTTGTGACCGGCTTGTCGGCGGACAGGAGGCCGAATGTGCCGCTGCTGAACCGGCAGATGATTTTGAAGTCCTCCATCCCCTTCTCGGGGAACGCCTCCATATACGCCATCATCGCATAGGTCACATCCTCGGCATTGCCGAGGTTGATCCCCGGCGTGCCGAAGAGCTCTGTGTACGGGAACTGTCCGGGGTACATTGCCGGGATGTCCACGCCCATGTCGACCGTCCCGTTCTTGACGGCGTCCAGGCACTCGCCCTGCTTTGCCAGCGAGCTGCTGTAATAGACCTCGAGCGTGAGGCGTCCGTTCGATTTTTCCGCCAGCTTCTGCTGCAGGATCTGGATCACCAACTGGTCGTATGTACTGTCTGCAGGGTCATTTGCTGAAAACTTGAGAACGTAGGACTCGCCGGACGACGCCGGTTCGGACGGTTTGGTCTCGGCCGTTTCCTGCGGGGCCGACGCGTCCGGCGCGGACACGTCCGCCGAAGGCTTTTCGGACGGCTCCGAGGACGTTTGGCCTTGCTTGCATGCGCACAGCGCCAGGCACAGCAGCAGCGCAAGCGCCAGATATAGGGCTCTCTTCCACTTTTTCAACGTATATCCCTCCATTTTGTATGATTTATTGGTCCTTAAACCTTTGCTTCTTGTACGAATCATACAACGCACCAGGGGAATATACAAATCATCTTTTGGGGATTCTTTTCCGATCTGGAATTTTATCCCGTCTGCGGGAGGGCGGACGCGTCATTCGAGCGCCGGCAATTTCATCGCATTGGGATCGTGCCTTTTTGCTGCATCGGCCTCTGGGCTCGGCTATCGCGCCTGCCGGCGGTCTGCGCGCCGTTCGGACGCGCGTATATTTTACATTTCCATTTAACATAATTGTTATATTATCACAAACGGCATATGTGAGCATTTGTCCGGCAAACAAACGGGCGCGGGCGGATCGGCCGATCCGGGCGCATATATGGCCGCCGCCCGGATATCGGCAAAAAATCGACAAAACAAATGTAAAAAGGACGTAAATTTTGTCAGTAAAGACGCATTGCCTTAACGGGCGTTTCAATGTAGAATAATGAGGTTAAATGTACAATAAACAAAAAAAAGGTAAAAACCCGGTATGAAGCTTCTCGAAGAGCGTATAAGAAAAGACGGCAAAGTTAAAAACGGCGGTATTCTCAAAGTGGACAGTTTCCTGAACCATCAGATGGACATCGGACTCTTTGAGGAGCTGGCCGCCGAATTTTACAGGCTCTTCAGCGGTTCGGGCGTGACGAAGATCCTGACGCTCGAGGCCTCGGGCATCGGGCTGGCCTGTCTCGTGGCCCAGAAATTCAGGTGTCCCGTCATATTCGCCAAGAAGACGAAGACCAAAAACATCGACGGGGCGGTCCTGAAAACGTCGGTGGAATCGTTTACGCACGGACAGATTTACGACGTCATCGTCTCTAAGGAATTTCTTCAGCCGTCCGACAGGGTTTTGATCATCGACGATTTCCTGGCCAACGGGAACGCGCTGACCGGGCTTGTCAACCTGGTCAAAGCCGCGGGCGCCCACCTCATCGGCGCGGGCATCGCCGTCGAAAAGGCGTTTCAGCCCGGAGGAGACACGCTGCGCAGGCAGGGCGTGCGCATCGAATCGCTGGCCCGGATCAAATCGATGACCGACGGCGGCGAAATCGAATTTTGCAGCTGACGGCCAGCGTGCGGCCGGACCTCTGCGCAATTCATGGCACAGCCATTTTGTATATTCATTGTATATTAAAATGATGGAGGATTATCTATGAAAAAAGTACTGGCGCTTTTGATTTGTCTGACCCTGCTGGCGGCGCTGGCAGCCTGCGGGCCGAAAACCGAACCTCAAACTTCACCGTCTCCTTCCGAGTCGGCCGCGACGGATTCGGCCGCTCCGGCAGATTCGGCCTCTCCCGCCGATACCGGCGGCGATACGCAGAAGGCCGGCATTCCCAAGGAAGAGCTCAAGATCGGTTTCATTCACATCTCGTCTCCGTCCGATAAGGGCTACACGTATAACCACGACCTCGGCACCTGGGCGATGGTCGAGAAGCTCGGGCTCAGCGAAGACCAGATTATCAATAAGTACGACATCGGCGAGGACGAAACCTGCGCCACGGCCATTGACGAACTGATCGAGGCCGGCTGCCAGATCATCTTTGCCACCAGCTGGGGACACGGCGATTACATGGCGGAAGCCGCCGCCGCGCACCCCGACATCGAATTCTGCCACGCCACCGGCTCCGGCGCGGCCGCGGCGGGACTGCCGAACTTCCACAACTATTTCACCGCCATTTACGAAGCCCGCTATCTGGCCGGCATCGTGGCCGGCATGAAGCTCAATGAGCTCGGCGAGACGAAGCTCGGCTATGTGGCCGCCGTCCCGTTCTCCGAAGTCATCTCCGGCTACACCGCTTTCTATCTCGGCGCGAAATCCGTCTGCCCCGAAGCGACGATGGACGTCATCTATACAAACACCTGGAACGACGCCGTGCTGGAGGCCCAGGTTGCCCAGACGCTCATTGACGGCGGCTGCAAGGTCATCAGCCAGCACTCCGATACGACGGCGCCCGCCACGACGGCCCAGGCCAACGGCGCCTTCCAGGTCGGCTACAACTCCGACATGATCCCCGCGGCGCCGGAAGCCTCGCTCATCTCCGCCCGCAGCGACTGGGGCATCTATCTCGCCTATGCCGTGCAGTGCGTCATCGACGGCGCCCCGATCCCGACAGACTGGTGCCAGGGTCTGGCCGAGGACGCCGTTTACCTCAGCCCCCTGAACACGGACATTGCCGCTACCGGCACGCAGGACGCCATCAACAAGGCCGGCGCCGCGATCATCAGCGGCGAGCTGCATGTCTTTGCCGGCCCGCTCAACGGCACCGGCGTCGACTTCGCCGGCGAGGAGCAGACGATCGAAATCGCCGAGGGCGACTGGTATCACGAGTCCGAGGCTCAATCCGCGCCAAGCTGGTTCTATATCGTCGACGGTGTCAATGTAATCGGCAGCTGACCCGACGAATCTGATCATATGCGTAAACTGCCCGTATTTCGCGCCCGGCGCGAAATACGGGCAAGTTTGATGACATTCCCGCCGGCACTGTCGGCCCCTGTCGAAAAACTGTTCTATTTAAATTGCATGTCCGTTTGCGCTATGGTAGAATTTGATTCTAATAACCGGAAAGGGTGGCTGATTTGAACCCGGATAACGCTATTGAAATGCGGGACATTACAAAGACCTTTGGAGACGTCTCGGCCAATCGCCATATCAATATCGCCGTGCGCTGGGGCGAGGTGCTCTCGCTTCTGGGGGAAAACGGCAGCGGCAAAACGACGCTCATGAACATCCTGTCCGGCATTTACTTTCCGGACAGCGGCCGGATCCTGATTGGCGGCGAAGAGGTGACGATCCGCTCCCCGAAGGACGCCATCGACCACGGGATCGGCATGGTGCATCAGCACTTTAAGCTGGTGGACAACCTGACGGCCGCTGAGAACATCGTGCTCGGCCTGAACGAGGAAGGCCGTCTGGATCGGAAAAAAACAGCCGCCAGAGTCCGGCAGCTCAGCGAACGCTACGGCTTCAACATCAATCCCGAGCGCATGATCTATGACATGTCCGTATCCGAAAAGCAGACCGTGGAGATCATCAAGGTGCTCTACCGGGGCGCAAACATTCTGATCCTGGACGAACCGACCGCCGTACTGACGACCCAGGAGGCGGAAAAGCTGTTTGATATCCTGCGCACGATGCGCGACGACGGCAAATCAATCATCATCATCACGCACAAGCTGCAGGAGGTGCTCGATATCTCCGACCGGGTCACCGTCCTGCGCAAAGGCGAGACTGTCGGGACGGTCAATACGTCCGAAGCGACCGTGCAGTCCCTGACGGAAATGATGGTGGGGCGCGCCGTCAGCCTGAACATCGACCGGCCGGAGCCGGTCAATCCGGCGGTGCGCATCGTGGCCAAAAACCTCAGCTGTATCGACGCGGAGGGCGTCAAGGTGCTTGACGACGTCAGCTTTACGGCCTGCGGCGGCGAGATCCTGGGGATCGCCGGCATTGCCGGCAGCGGGCAGAAGGAGCTCCTCGAGGGCATCGCCGGGCTGCAGCCGCTGTCCGAGGGCTGCAGCATCCTGTATTATCCCGACGACACCGGCATGGCTGTCGAGCTCGTCGGCAAGCCGCCGAAACAGATCCGCAAGCTCGGTATCGCGCTCTCCTTCGTCCCGGAGGACCGTCTGGGAATGGGGCTGGTCGGCAGCATGCACATCGAGGACAACATGCTGCTGCGCAGCTATCTCGAGGGAAAAATGGGCTTCCCCAACCGTAAAAATCCGAGAAAGCTCGCCGAGGACGTCGTTAAAAACCTCGGCGTCGTCACGCCGGGCATCACGACGCCCGTCAGCAAGCTTTCGGGCGGGAATATCCAGAAGGTTCTGGTCGGACGCGAGATCTCGTCCTCGCCGAAGGTCCTGATGACGGCCTATGCCGTCCGGGGTCTGGATATCCATACCACCTACACCATTTACGGGCTTTTGAACGAACAGAAGAAGAAAGGCGTTGCGGTCATCTACGTCGGCGAGGACCTGGACGTGCTTCTGGAGCTCTGCGATAAGATTCTTGTGCTGTGCGCGGGCAGGGTCGGCGGGCTCGTCGACGGTCGGACCGCCACCAAGGAAGAGATCGGGCTCATGATGACGGGGCTCAGGGAGGGTGATTGACATGAACGCATCCACGGGGCCGAGAGAGCCCGCCGTCAGGATCGTCAGGCGGGCGGATATCTCCCGGGGACGGGCCATGCTGATCCGGATCGCCGCCGTGCTGCTGGCTTTCGCCGCGGGCGGCCTGCTGATCCTCGCGCTCGGGCACAATCCCTTCGCCGTCTATCGGGATATGTTCAATGGCGCTCTGGCCACGAAAACGTCTATGGCCGCGACGGCCAAGATCGCCGTTCCCCTGCTGGGCGCGGCGCTGGCCATCGCGCCGGCCTTCAAAATGAAATTCTGGAACATCGGAGCGGAAGGCCAGATCATGGCCGGCGCCATCGCCGCTTCCTATTTCGCGCTGTTTCAGTATGAGCATATGTCGCGCCCAATGCTCATCCTCGCGATGTTTCTCGCCGGCGCCGCCGCAGGCGGCCTATGGGGCCTCATCCCGGCCGTCTTCAAGGCCAAGTGGGGCACGAACGAGACGCTTTTTACGCTGATGCTCAACTATATCGCGCTCGGCATCGTCAAATATCTGCGCAACGGTCCCTGGAAAAGCCCCACAAGCGCCGGTTTCCCGAAAATTGACATGTTTGACGCATCCGCCCGTCTGCCGAACGTCTTCGGCATCCATATCGGCTGGATTATCGTCCTGGTTTTCACGGTCCTGATGTTCATCTACATGCGCTACACAAAGCATGGCTACGAGATCACCGTCGTCGGGGAGAGTGCGCGCACGGCAAAATACGCCGGTATGAACGTCGGCCGGATCATCATGCGGACCCTGTTCATATCGGGCGCGGTGGCCGGCGTCGTCGGCTGCCTCATCGTCGCCGGCTCGAGCTACACTCTCAGCGACACAACGTCCGGCGGGTACGGCTTCACGGCTATCACGGTGGCATGGCTGGCCAAATTGAACCCCTTCGCCATGGTCGTCATCGCGGTTTTTCTGGCTGTACTGGAAAAGGGCTCCAACACGATACAGACCAATTTCAAGATACCCGCCTCGGCCTCCGAGGTGCTCACGGGGATGATCCTGTTTTTCATGCTGGGCTGCGAGTTTTTCATCCATTACCGCCTGATCTTCCGGAACAGGAAACGAATCGAGGTGCCCAATGATTAATATCTTCAATTTTCTGACGGCAGCCGTCCTCGCCGCGTGCCCGCTCCTGTACGGCACGCTGGGCGAATCCCTGACCGAGCGGTCGGGCAACCTGAATCTCGGCGTGGAGGGCATGATGTTCATGGGCGGCGTGGCCGGCCTCGCCGGCTCGTACTACTATGAACAGGCCGTCCAGACGCCGGTCGCCTGGGTATCCGTTCTCATCGCCCTTATCTGCGCTTTTCTGGCGGCCGCGTTCGGAGGGCTCATCTTCAGCGTCCTCACCGTGACGCTCCGCGCCAACCAGAACGTGACGGGACTGGCCCTGACGATCTTCGGCACGGGCTTCGGGAACTTTTTCGGCGAGCTTATCGCCAATTCGGCCGGCGGTTACGTCGCCGTCGGCGACATCACGAGAAACGGCTTCAATACGCCGATTTTTCCGTTCCTTTCGAACCTGCCGGTCGTTGGCAAGCTCCTGTTCTCGTACAATTTCATGGTCTATCTGAGTATCGCCGCGGCGATTTTCCTGATGTATTTTCTGGCCCGCACGCGCAGGGGGCTGAACCTCCACGCCGTCGGCGAGCATCACGCCGCGGCGGACGCCGCCGGCATCAACGTCGCGCGGTACAAGTATCTGGCCACCTGCATCGGCGGCGGCATCACCGGCCTCGGCGGGCTTTACATCGTCATGAACAGCTCCAACGGCGTCGGCGGGGTCTGGGTGTACAACTGCATCTCCGGATACGGCTGGCTGTCCGTCGCGCTCGTCATCTTCGCCACCTGGCAGCCGTCGCGCGCGATGTACTGCGCCCTCGTTTTCGGCGCGCTGTCCGTCATGCGCTACTACTTCCCGATCGCCTTTATACCGGCCTCGATCTATGAGATCTTCCCGTATATCGCGACGGTCATCGTGCTCATCACGGTCAGTCTCAGAAAAAGACGCAAGAACCAGCCCCCGGCCAGCCTCGGGCTGTCCTACTTCCGAGAAGAGAGATAAGCCGTCCGATCGAGTCAGAAAAAAGCATTGCGGAAAATCGGCCTTCCGCAATGCTTTTATATGTTCCTGGCTTTAGCCTGTCTTTTATGTCCTGACGAGCACCTGGCGGACGGCCGGCTTCATCGACATGGTGCCGCCGCCCTGGCTGACGATCTGCAGGATGCGCTCCGCGTCGGTGACGACAGTTCCCGCCAGAAGCGTCACGCCGCAGCCGGCAAACACTTCCGGGCACAGCGGCGTCGACGGCCCCACCAGGCAGATCTGCCGCGCTTTTTGACAGGACCGTACAAGCGGTTCAAACGTTTGGTTGACGATGCTCGTAGCCGTGATCACAACGACGTCGCACTTCGGCAGGTGCTCTGCGGCCGTTTTATCGGGGTACAGCGGGCTGCCCGCCGGCACATCCTGTTCGAAGACATAGATGTTATCGGTTTTGCTTTGGATCTCCTCCAGAATGGGCCTGAAATGGCCGACCATGCCGAACGTATCGTCAGGACCGATATCCAAAACGCTTATGACGTTCCCGGTGTCCCAGTCCGTCTGCGCTTCATTGTAAACGGCGTTGGCCGCGGCGGTCCCGATGGCCGCCTTCAGAAGGTTCAGGCTTTTCAGCCATGGGATGATCTCCTTTGCGTCTTTACCGATCAGGCCGCCGGCTTCGCCCAGCGTGCCGCAGCAGCTGCCCAGCTTGTTCCGGAAGGTGTACGCCAGTCCGCAGGACCCGTCGTCGAGCATCACGCAGGTATAGCCGAGCCCGGCGCGGACATCCCTGACCCGCCGTCCGTCCGCTCCGGCAAGCGCGCGTTCTACAAGTTCGTCCGTTAGCACATTTATCTCTCCTTCGTCTTACGTCTATCCGTTCTTTGCCGTGCAATGGATTGCAAGACTTTCGGGGATTCACTTCCCGAAAGTCTTACCTTCTGGCGAGTCTAGCCGCCTGGGTCCATCAGACTGAGAACCATAATTTCAAAGAAAACGTCGGGCGTCTTCTTTATAGACACCGAGCGTCTTTTTCGACTTTACTGTCCGCACTCGTCGTGATGCTGGTGCTGGTGGCAGACCGAGCCCGTGGACTTCAGCTCGCCGTCGAGATACCTTTTGACGGCCGCGTCGGCGGAGCCCGACGCCCCGACGATGACCTCAATGCCCTTCTCGTTGAAAATGTCGATGGCGCCGCCGCCCATGCCGCCCGATATGATCACCTTGACGCCCTTGTCGTTTAAGAAATTCGGCAGAAAACCGGGACGGTGTCCGGGGTTGTGGACAAACTCGCTTTTCGCGATCTGTCCGTTTTCCGTGTCGTAAATGTTGAAACCCTCGCAGTGTCCGAAGTGTTCCGTAATCATTTTTCCTTCGCTTGCAACCGCAATTTTCATAATAACCTCCAATATTGTTTTCCTTTTATTTATATCAGCTGCACGGTCTTTTCATAGATCTCCCGCACCGCGCGGCCTGACGGACAATCCACGTCCGCGATCGTGAGCCCTTTGTTGACGGCGGCGACCGCTTGGACATCGTACGGGATCCTGCCGACGAACGGCAGCGCCTCATCCCGGCAGAACGCTTCGATTTTATCCGCTTTGTCGGGATTTGTGTCGTATTTATTGACGCATACGGCCGTTTTCACGCGAAACGTCCCGGCCGTTTTGAGGATGCGGCGCAGATCGCTGATGCCGGACACGGACGGCTCGGCCACGATCAGGACCAAATGCACGCCGCTCATGGAGGCGATTACAGGACAGCCGATGCCGGGAGAGCCGTCTATGATCGCAAGGTCCGCTTCGGGTGCGGCCTCCATCAGGTTTTTCTTGACCTCGGTGACGAGCTTACCCGTCGTCCCGCTGCCCATCTTCAGCTGCGCCGTCGAAAACACCGTCTCCCTGCCCCGGTACAGCAGGGTCTCCCCCGCCGGCGCCGGTATCATGGTCACGGCGCCGCTCGGACAGACCGCCTGACAGACGCCGCAGCCCTCGCAGGCAAACGGGTCGACACGAAAAGCCGACTGCGTGACCGCGATCGCGTCAAACCGGCAGTGATCCCTGCATCGGCTGCAAAATATGCACAGCTCGGGATTGATCCGAGCCTTCGGCAGGCCGTAATAGTCCCGGCGCTCCGGCAGTGGGATTTTCGTCGTCACCAGATGAAGATTGGGCGCGTCGACGTCGCAGTCGGCATAAGCCCTTGCCGCCGCCAGCCGGATGAAGGCCGCGGCTACGGTGGTCTTGCCCGTCCCGCCCTTGCCGCTCAAAATAAGGAGCTGTTTCATACGCCGGCCTCCCTGCTGACGGCGCCGAGCAGGTCTGCAAACAGCGCGCGGTATTTGTCGCTGCGGGCGGCCGCGATCTCCGCATCGGCGCTGAGGCTCCCGAGCTCGGTACCGTACGGGATTTTCCCCAAAATCGGGATGCCTTTTTCAATGCAGAACCGCTCGGCCGGATTGTCGCCGTCCAGGCACTTGTTGAGCACGACGCCGTACCTCTTGTCAAACAACCGGACGAGCTCGTACGCCATGGCGAGATTGGACACGCCGAAGACGGTCGGCTCGGCCGCCAGGACGCAGAAGTCGGCCTCCCGGATGCTCTCCATCACAATACAGGCGCTGCCGGGCGGGCAGTCGATGAACACAGGTCTGTCGCCCATCCCGCCGACTTGTCCGATCAGCTTTTTGACAATCGGCACGCCGGAGACCTCGCCGGTATGCAGGACCCCTGTCAAAACGCGAACGCCGCCCGAGGTCCCGCTCTCCACTTCTCCGATGACCCGCTGTCTTTCCGTCAGCGCCCCGTTCGGGCATAACAGGATACAGCCGCCGCAGAAGTGGCAGACCTCGCTGAAAACGAACGGCCTGTTTTTCACGAATGCCAGCGCGTTGAATCTGCAAAACTCAACGCACTTGCGGCACCCCGCGCACCGCGCGCCGTCGACCTCCGGAATGCAGACCGACACGTTTTCCGTCGTTATCCCGGACGGTTTAAAAAAAAGACGGCCGTTCGGCTCTTCGACGTCGCAGTCGACATACGCCGCCTCTCCTGCGGCCGCCGCGAGGTTGACCGACAGAAGGGTCTTGCCGGTACCGCCCTTGCCGCTGAGTACGGCAATTTTCATCTCAGCCTCTCCCGTGGTTGTGAAAGCCGGGATGCGAGTCGGTCAAAAGCGGCAGCTCTCCCGCCAGAAACGCCCGGATGTTGTCCGCCGCGGAGCCGTCCCGCGTTTTATACAGCCCGACGCCGGCGGCTTTCAAAACCTCGGCCGCATTGTCCCCGCACCGCGGCGTCAAAAGCGCGTCGGCCTTGCTGTCGACGATGCTCTGCGCGGCCCTGATCCCTGCTCCGCCCTGGCTGGACGCGGCGTTGTTGTCGATAAAGGATGCGTTTTTTGTTTCGCTGTCGTAAAGCATGAAAAACGGGGCGCGCCCGAAGGAAATGCAGACGTTCGTCCGGTCCGTGTTTTCATCCGTCGGAATGGCTATGATCATTTGTATTCTCCGTTCGTTCGTTTGTTTGCGTCGGCACAGCCATCGTATCGCGGCGTCCGGCAGCAGCTGCGTGCTGCATGAAGACGACAGGAGTATCTGGCATATGCCGCTTACCTTATTATACTTAATTATTGACATATGTCAATAATTATTTTAACGCAAATTCTGCATACCGTGTCTGTATTTATATATAAGACACAACCCGAGGCGCTCATTTTTATGTGTCGTAACTAAGTTGCAGCAACAATCGACTTAAAGACGGATATTGCAAAGTCCTTCTTTAAGCTATTCTCCTTGCGCCGCAGCGCCCCGATCAGTCCCCGGCGACTGGCAGCTGGATCGTCTGCGTCGGGTACGCGAATTCGATCCCCTGCTTTTCAAAGGCCTCTTTGATTCCCAGATTGACTTTCTGATGGATATCCATGTACATATCGTAATCGCTGCTGAGGATAAAATACGCCGTTTCGAATTTCAGGGCATAATCCCCGTAAGACGCGAAATGCGAGCGGGCAAACTGCGTGTTCCCAACGCCTTCGATGACGCTCCTGAGCAGTGCGGGGATCTGTGCAAGCTTCTCATGCGGCGTATTGTAGGTCACCCCGAGCGTGAACAGGACGCGGCGCTGCTCCATCGTCTTGTAGTTCTGGATTCGCGAGCCGGTAAGGTCGGTATTTGATAAAATGAGCTGTTCCCCTTCCAGCGTGCGCAGCCGCGTCGTCTTCAGTCCGATATACTCCACGGTGCCCATCTGCTTGCCCGCGACGATAAAATCGCCGATTTCAAAGGGACGGTCGAAAAAAATCGTGAAGAAACAAAAAATATCGCCGAGGAACGACTGCGCCGCGAAGGCGATGGCGATCCCGCCGATGCCGACGCCGGCGATCAGCGAGTTTATCCTGATCCCCACATTTTCGAGGAACAGTATGACGGCGACGACCCAGACGACGATTTTCAGCAGGCCGGAGAGCGTTTTGATCGCCAGCTCCTTATTTGCGTCCTTCCGCTTGTTTCCCCAGTATTTATTGAAAATCATCACGATAACGGACGAGGCCAGCAGCGCCCCCATGATCATCACGACGGCCAGAACGGCCATGTTGACAATTTTTAACGCCTCGTCGCCGATGACAAGCAGTTTTACGCTGAAATAAAGCGCGGTAAAATATAACGCGGGCATCACGTATTTTTTTATGCTTTTTATGAGATAGTCGTCGGCGGACGTTTCGGTCTTTGCGGCCAGCTTCGTAAAGTGCTTGAGCAAGATGAGCTCAATGATCCTCAGGACAACGATACTTCCGACAAGAACCGCCAGAAACACCAGATAATCGAGGACAGTATTATTGTAGAATTCGGTAGACAGAAATTCCTGCATGATAAAACACCTCTTTTGTAAGCATAAGCTGACTGCCAACTCATACGGTTAACAGTATTGTCTTTGATTATAACATAATCTAACCGTTTGGCAAAAGCGCGCCGAATGCTGTCCGCCATCGGTCTTCGTTCTTGTCGCCGTCCTGCGGAAACTCCGCGCAATAACCGGACTGTAAGTTTCGACGTCCAGCTGCGCCCTGATTCGTACGAAGATACAAATTTTGAATAATTGTTGACAACAATTTTTACACGTAATACAATCTTTGTATAAGTTCTGAATATCTGGCTTTCCGTTGGAAAAACGCCGAATTTAGCTGCTTTCTTAAACCGTTGAGCATATTGGATATCGGCGTTCATGCCGGGCGCGGCGTCGTCGATTTTTTTTGCCTTCTAGTATTGCGACGCGGTCAAAACGACGGCACATGCCGCGCTGGAACATGGTCAGAAATCAAAAACCGGGAGGTATGTTCATTGGATGCAAGCAATCTGTTTGCTCGGAATTTTTTAAACGTCAGGTATGAGGACCTTCCTGCCAAAGTCGTTGATGAAACGAAAAAGCAGGTGCTCGACTATATCGGCGTCGCTGCCGGCGGCTTCGGGCAGGCCGGCGCGAAGGAGGTCCGGGAGCTGGCCGTCGAATGGGGCGGCAAGCCTCAGTCCACCATTCTATTCGACGGGGCCAAGGTTCCCGCGCCGAACGCCGCGCAGGCCAACGCCACGGCCGTCCATTCGCTTGACTTTGACGACGTCCACGAGGCCGCCATCATGCATCCCGGCGTCGTCACCATCTCCACGGCCCTGGCCGTAGCGGAGCTCGGCGGCACCCTTACCGGCAAGGATTTCATCCAGGCGGTTGCCGTCGGCGGCGATATGATCAGCCGCATGGGTCTGGCCACGCGTCCCGGCGAGGACATCCATCAATACGGCTGGCATTTCACGACGCTCAACGGCTTTATGACCTCGGCGGCCGTGGCCTCGAAGATCATGGGCCTCACCGAGGAGCAGATGATCAACGCCATCGGCATCGGCTACCACCAGTCCTGCGGAAACGGGCAGGCCGTCAAGGACGGCGTGCTGACGAAGCGGCTGGGCCCGGGCTTTTCAGTCCGGGGGGGCATCCAGGCCGCCATGCTGGCCGCCAAGGGCGTCACCGGCGCGGCAAACAGCATGGAAGGCGTGCAGGGCTACTACAAGGTTTACCACGCCGGCTGCTACTCCAGGGACATCCTTGTGGGCGAGCTCGGCAAGCGCTTTGAAAGCGAGAACATCTCGATCAAGCCGTATCCCTGCTGCCGCGGCACGCATCCGACCATCGACGCGTCCCTGATGCTCGCCAACGAAAACGACATCCGGCCGGACGAGATCGACCGCATCACGATCTGGGTCGGCAAGGGGACGAAGGGCCTGCTGGCCGAGCCGCTCGAGTTCAAGGCCAATCCGCGCAACTTTGTCGACAGCCAGTTCAGTCTCATCTGGGGCTGCGGCACGGCGCTGGCCAAAAAACGCGTGACGCTGAACAGTTATACGGCCGAAGCGATCCGCGACCCGGAGGTTCTCAGCATCACGAATAAGGTCACCGTCGAATACGAGCCGGAATTCGACACCGGCGGACTGGAGCCCGTCCGGATTGAAGTCGCGATGAAAAACGGCAAAAAGTATGAGAAAACCCTTTGGACGGCGACGGGATCGCCCGAGAATCCGGTAACCCTCGAGGCGTGCGTGACAAAATTCCGCGGCTGCATCGAGTTTTCCTCAAAACCCATGCCGGCCCAAACCGCCGAAAACGTCATCAAGACGGTCAGCGAACTTGAAAAGCTCGGAGATATCCGCGAGCTGATCAAGCTCCTCGTCTACTAATAACAAAATCACAATCGAACAATTACAAGGAGGCTTAACTATGGATATCCCGAAAACAAGCAAAGCCATGGTGCTCACCAAATTCTGTGAGCCGCTGGAGCTGCTGGACATTCCCGTCCCCGAGCTGCGCGACGGCGACATGCTGTGCAAGGTCAATCTCGCCAGCGTCTGCGGCACGGACGTGCACCTGGCGCGCGACGAGCTGAGCATGCATCCGCCCACGCCGATCATCATGGGCCACGAGACGGTCGGCGAGATCATGTACCTGCCCGACTGCATCAAGACAGACGTCGCCGGGACGCCCGTCAAGGTCGGAGACCGCATCATGTGGTCGCACCTGTTCTGCGGCACCTGCTACTCCTGCAAGGTCCTGCATGAGCCCTGCCTTTGCGAGCGCAGCCGCGGCTACGGCTTTTCCAACGCGTATGAGCTCCGCGGCGGCTACGCCGAGTACGAGGTCGTCCTCGCCGGCACGGACTTCGTGCGGATTCCCGACGACGTCACCTCCGAGGAGGCCGTCGGCGCCTGCTGCGCCGGCCGCACCGTCGTCAACGCGTTCGATAAGCTCTATGCCTGCGGCGGCATCCGCCAGGGCGACAACGTCGTTGTGACGGGCGTGGGCCCTGTCGGACTGTACGCCATTGTCATGGCGGCCCAGTCGGGCGCCGCCAAGGTCATCGCCGTGGACATCAGCGAAAACCGTCTTGAGTTTGCCAAGAAATGGGGCGCGACCGATATCGTCAACCCCAAGGATCACCCGGACGCCGCCGAGCGCGTCAAGTACATCAGAGACCTCTGCGGCGGGCGCGGCGCCGAAGTCATCATAGAGTGCTCCGGTTCCCTTTCCGTCTTTGCCGAGAACTTCGACATACTCTCCAAACAGTCCAAGTATCTCATCATCGGCCAGACGAGCGACAAGTCCGTGCCGATCGTTCCAAACAAGATCATGGGCCACAACTGCTATGTCATCGGCAGTCACAGCGGCGACATCCGCCACTACATCAAGTGCCTGAAGTTTATCCAGGCCAACAAGGACAAATATCCGTTCGGCGAGATCATATCCAAGAAATACCCGCTCGCGGAAGCCAACCAGGCGCTGGAAGACATGCGCGCCGGATTGGCGTTGAAAGCCGGTTTGGTCAATGACTGATGCGGGCGGTATGAAGCTTTACTGCATAAAGGTCGGCGCCTTCAAGCTGCCGAGAGGCTTTGTCGCCGCCCGATGCCGCGACGCGAACGTCCTCACGGTCATGCCGATTTACACCTATCTCATCGAGCACCCCAAAGGCCTCGTGCTGGTGGACACCGGCCAGTCCTACGAGCTGCGCGACGATAACACCATCATGGAGGAGCAGGACACGATCCTCAACAAGCTGGCCCGGCTCGGCTACACGCCGGACGACGTCAGATACGTCGTTATGAGCCACCTGCATCTGGACCACTCCGGGTATATGAACGCCTTCCAGAATTCCACCTTCATCGTACGGAAGGAAGAGCTGAAGGCGGCATGGTGGCCGGAGGCCTGCGAGGGCGGCTACGTCTTCCCGACGTACGACAAGACACGCGGCTGCAAGTTTATCCAGCCGGCGGACGACGAGGATTACGACATTTTCATGGACGGGACCGTCGTGCTCATCGACACGCGGGGCCACTCGCGCGGCCATCAGTCCGTCGTTCTCAATCTGCCGAACACGGGCAAAACGGTCCTCATAAACGACGCCGCGCCGATCAGAGAGGTTCTGGAGCGCTCGCTGCTGCCCGGCACCTGCACGGACAACTGGCAGGCCATGCGGTCCATCCAGAAGCTCAATCACCTGCAGGCGTGCGGGTGCATGATGATTTTCGCGCACGACCCCGACAACTTGCCGGAGAAGAGTTTCCCCGATTATTACGACTGACGCGTTTCCGGATCTTTTTAACCGATACGCGGCCTGGCCGCATTGGCCGGCGGGGAAGAGAAAACCAGAACAGCATTCTATGAAATGCGCCGGCTGCACTCAAAAGCCGGCGCATTTTCACAGATTTTGAAAGGTGGTATTTTTATGGCGGAGAAAGTTAATCCAAAGGAAATCAGCGGCGTACAGGTTCTGACGCCGAGGCTGCAGAAGCTGAAAAAAGAGTGGGAGGAAGCCGAGCCCCAGGTCTATGTGGACGATACGCTTCTTTTCACGGAATCCTGGAAGGAGACGGAAGGCCTTCCGATCGACATACGCTGGGCCAAGGCGCTCGAAAAGAGGCTCCTCAACTGCCCGATCATGATCCGCGACGGGGAGCTGGTCATCGGTTCGCTCACGAAATTCATCCGCGGCAACGGCACGCTGTGCGCAATGAAGCCCAACGAAATATACGAAATGTGCAAAACGGGCAAGTTCGCCCGCAAGACAAGCGATACGGAATCGACAAGCATCACCCCCGAGGACCTTCAGGCGCTCAAGGAGGACGCCGAATACTGGATGGCGCACATCCCGACGGTCAGCACCGTCAACGCCTCGCTTGCCTTCGATATGGGCGAGGACGTCCTGGATCTCATGTTCGACAGGGGCTGCGTCTTTGAGGGACGCGGCGTGCGCGTCAAGATGGACAGGGGCCTGTTCCAGAATTACTCCGCCTATGGCGGCGGCGGCGCGCAGGTCAGCGCCAAATGCGTCGATCACGGTCTCAATTACGTCATCGACCTGTGCAAAAAAGAACGCGAGCGGATGCTGGCCGAGGGCGACAACGGGCACTCCCACGGCTCGGCGCAGTTCCTGCGCAAATACTGGCTCCTGGAGGCCTGCATCATCTCCTGCGAGGCTTTCATCAAATTTGCCAAACGCCATGCCGACCTCGCGCGCGAGATGGCTGCGGCCGAGACGCGGCCGGAGCGCAAAGCCGAGCTTCTCCGCATCGCGGAGTCCTGCGAGCGCTGCCCGGCGGAGCCGCCGCGCGATTTCTTCGAAGCCGTCCAGTGCATGCGGCTTTACCACCTCGTGTGCTGGAAGGAGAGCTCCGACCGCCCCGAGGTGACCGTCGGCCGTCTCGATCAGATACTGTACCCCTACTATAAAAAAGACAAAGAGGCCGGAAAGATCACCTCTCAGGAGGCAGCGGAGCTGCTCGGGGCTTTCTGGCTGAAGATCCGGGAATGCGAGAATCTCGTCACGATCCCGCGCAGCCAGCGCGCGGCCCCCGGCTCTCTCCTTCCGAACATCACGCTGTGCGGCACGGACAAGGACGGCAAGGATCTCACCAACGAGCTGTCCTGGCTGGTTCTGGAGGTCATGACGCAGATCAACCTGTCGGAGCCGGCCGTCTATGTGCGCTATAATCCCAATATGGACCCAGACTTCGTCCTGCACGCGCTGCGCTGCAACCGGAAATTCGGCGGCGGCAACCCGGCGTTCCTCAACGACGAGCTCGGCACGAAACGTTATTTCGACCGGGGCGTGCCGATGGAGGACGCCTGCAACTGGAACGCTTCCGGCTGCCTGGGCTACCATCTCGACTGCATGGAGCACGTTGGCGGCGGCCACAACATCAACCAGACGAAGCTGTTCGAGCTGGCGCTCAACGACGGCTTCGACCCGAGGACAAAAAAGCAGCTCGGGCCGCACACCGGCGACGCGAGCAAGTTCACGAGCATCGAGCAGCTTCTCGAGGCCTATTACAAGCAGCTGGAGTACTTTGTGCCGGTCCTGCACAAGGTCAAGGTCATTTCGCTGTGCACCGAGATCACGGACGGCCCGATGAGCGGCCTGCGCTGCGCAATGCAGTTTGAGGACTGCATACCGGAAGGCCTGACCCCGAAGGAGGGCGGCGCGCGTTATCCCGAGGGCCGCACCTGCTGGCTCGGCAGCCGGGGCGTCGTCGATATGGCCGACAGCATCGCGGCGATCAAAAAACTCGTTTTCGACGACAAGAAGGTCGCCATGTCCGAGCTTCTCGACGCGTGCGCGACGAACTGGGAGGGCCGGGAGGACCTGCGCCGCATGTGCCTGAACGCGCCGAAATACGGCAACGACGACGAATACGTCGATGAGATCTACGACGACCTGTCCACGAAGATACCCGAGATCATGCAGCGCTGGATCGACCCGATCACCGGTAAAAAGCCGATAGATCGGAAGAGCGTCGTGTAGGGAAAGAGTGTAGGAGAGGGGGGGGGTG
>CAYMLM010000032.1:0-18527 GCA_964391385.1 uncultured Papillibacter sp. | reverse complement strand
GACGAAGCCGTACTGGATGCCGCTTAAAACCCGGAAGAAGACGAACGCGGGAATGCTGTGAAACAGGGCGTAGCCCAGGTTGGACACCCCGCCGACCGCGAAAACGAGGACCATGAGCTTGCGCTTGTCGACCTTTGTCATCAGGGGGCCCGCGGCGGGCTTGAGCAGCAGGGAAATACCGAAGAACATGCCCGTGAGAAGTCCCATGACGACGGGCGCCGCGCCCATGAAGGTGGCGTACGTCGCCACGTGCGTGTTGACGGAAAAGTGTCCCAGGGTCAGCATGAGGTTTGCGATCAGGATGCAGATGAAATCCCTGTTCCAGATCGTTTTGACCTCAGGGAGCGCGGACATTGACAGCGCGGATTCCATAGATAAGCCTCCAAAGCCGGAAAGAGCCGGTAATATACATTTAGAATAGTTTAACAGATGCGGTTAACTCCGTCAAACTTATTTCAAATCGTGGGAATTTCGTTTCACGGACCGGCCCGCCATTTGTCCGGCCGCACTTAATTATCCTTCGCGCCGCCCGCCCGTTCTATCGTTTAAAGATATTTCCTCAAGGCGCTCCATGCGCGTGAGCTCCGCGAGCCGTCTTTTATGAATCGGCAGGATGACGATAAAGCAGGCCAGGCCGAGCAGGACCGGTATCGACGTGAGCTTGAAGACCATGGCGTAATCCGCGCGGTCAAAGACGATGCCGCCCAGAAGCGGGCCGACGAACAGTCCCAGGTCCATCCCGACGTAGATCGTGTTGCTGGCCACGCTGCGCTTTAGGGGCGTGACGGACTGCATGCACATGGCCTGGATCGCAGGCTGCGTCGAGCCGACGCCGAGCGCGGCCACAACGCCGGCGGCGAGCGTCGTTTCGATCGATACGCTCATGCCGAAAATGAGAAACGACGCCGCGAACAGGAGCAGCCCCGGTATGATGATCTTCTCCGCGCCGAACCTGTCCGACAGATAGCCGGACAGCGGGCGGGAAACGACGAGCGCGCAGGCCATGACCGTGTAAAACAGGCTGATGTTGCCGATTCCCCGCTCGCTGCCGAAATTGAAGACGTATGAATTGTAGATGGCGTACCCAATGATGACGAAAAACATGACGACAGTCGTCGGCTCGGCGTGGACCGTCAGGATGTTTTTATACCAGGCGCCGGTGCCGGCGACCTGTTCCCTCGTCTTTTTGTCCGGGCGCATGAGAAAGCCCGGGATGACGGCCAGCGAAAATATGACCGACGCGAATGCGAAGACGTATGTAAAGCCGAGCGCCTCGCCCCCGGCGCGCGTCCCGAGCTGAAACAGCCCGTAGCCGAGCGACGGCCCGAGCGCCGTGCCCACCGCGCCGCCGATGCCGTAAATACCCATCCCGGACGCCATCTTTTCCCTTGGCAGGCTGTCGCCGGCCGCCGTCAGGAGGAGCGAGCCGACAAAGCTGTACTGGACGCCGTTGAAAAAGCGAAAAAAAATAAAGGCCGGGATGCTGTGAAACAGCGCGTAGCCCAGATTGACGAGGCCGCCGAGCGCGAAGACCCCGATAACGAGTATGCGTTTGTCGATTTTGGTGATCATCGGGCCCGACACGGGGCGCATGGCGAGCGAGATGGCGAAAAACATGCCGGTCAGAAGTCCCATGACGACGGGCGCCGCGCCCAGATGCGTGGCGTACGTCGCCACGAGCGTGTTCACGGAGAAGTGCGCGAAGACGTGCAGGAGATTGGCGGCAAGCACGCAGATAAAGTTCCTGTTCCAGATCGTCGTTTTCGCGGGCAGGGCTTGTGCGGGGTTCATATCTCAGCCTCCAGAAGCCGGCACTCCGGCGATAAGCATTGACGACAGTTTAACATCCGCGGGTGGCCCCGTCAAACTTATTTGATCCGCCGCGGCTGGTTCCGTCCGCCCCGGCAAAAAGGGACGGCGGCCGCGCCCGCCTTCCGGCTGTTGACCCCTCGCCCAAAGGCCGAGAGCATAGCATTGTCGAAAGAGCCGCTTCCGCGGCTTTTCAGACTGTAGACAAAGGCACAGATAAACAAGTCTTGCGCAGGGGGTCTGTGAGGGGGGCGCAATGCACAGTGCGCTGTGCATGGGCGAAGCCCCCTTCACGTCAAATTCCCGCCCGCAGGCGCAATATTTGAAGGAAGGCCGTGTTCATCCTTCAAATATTTCAGGGTGTCGACTTTGTCGACACCCTGAAAAGCCGCTTCCGCGGCTTTTTTGACAGCCTGTCAGGCCGCTTCAGCGGCCTGGTTTCATAGTCTAGCCGCCCTCCGCGTGATTGAACAAATCGTCGTATTTGCCCTTGAACAGGACCTTCAGCGGGTCCTTCGGCGGGCCCTCCAGCAGCTTCCCGTCGGTGGAGAACCGCCCGCCGTGCGCCGGGCAGTCCCACGTCTTTTCCGCCGTATTGAAATTGAGCTCGGTGCCCATGTGCGTGCACGTGATGTCGAGGATCGTCACGTCGTCGTTCTCATCGCGGTAGATCCCGGCCCTCTGCCCGCCGAACCGGACGACGCGCCCCTGGCCGGTCTCCAGCCGCTCGAGATGGCCGCTCCCCTCTAGCTTCGACCAGACGAGCTCGGCGATCGAGCTGACGTTGCCGGCGATGGCCGTCCCCGGCGAGCTGAGAAAGTCGGACCGCGTTCTGGAGTACAGACTCTCGTACCGGCAGTTGCCCGTGTCGATGAGCTCCGCGATCAGGTCTCCCGCGAGCGTGCCGTTCGTCAGGCCCCATTTCCGGAAGCCCGAGGCGACGTAGATCGTCGAGTGGTCCGATAACCTGCCGATGTACGGCAGCAGGTCGGGCGACTCGTAGTCCTGAGCCGACCACATGGCGAGCACCTCCCGCACCCCGGCGAGCTTTTCGGCAAACTGCATCAGGTTTTCGAAATGGACGGACATGTCCTCCTTGCTCCGGCCGGTCGTGTGGCCGTCGCCCACGACGACGAGGACCGGCTCGCCCTTTTCGATATGCGTCCGGAACGACCGCGTCGGCTTGCCGGCGGTGATATAGCTGCCGTCCGGCCAGGGATGGAGTGCCCTGACCGCGATGCCGTACGTGCGCTTGGGATACAGCTTCGAGTAAAACAGGTTCGGCCCGTCGTAGATCGGATACCCCGTCGCCATCACAAGGTGCTTTGCCCGCACGACGACGCCGTCCTCGCACAGGACGGTGACGGTTTCGCCGTTTTCGACCTTGAAGGCCTTCGTCCCGCAGCAGATGCGCGCGCCGTTTCCGGCCGCCGCAGCGGCCAGCCCCTCGACGTAGCGGACCGGGTGGAAAACGTATTGATCCCGGCAGCGCGCCATTCGGAGATTCTTGACCGGGAACCACGGATTCTCCACAAGCTCAACGTCGAGACCGGCGCGGCGCTCCGCCTCGTATTCCTTCTCGACGGCCTCGATGTCGCCCTCCTCCGCCGCGTAGACGCAGGCCGGACTCTCGGCGAGCTGGCAGTCTATTCCCTCGTCCGCCGCGGCCCGCCGTACGAGCTCAAGCGCCTCCGTCTGCGACCGGGCGTAGTCGCGCGCCGCGCCGGGCCCGTGCTTTTTGACGAGCCCCGCGTACACGGCGCCGTGCTGTGCCGTCACCTTCCCCGTCGTGTTCCCCGTCGTGCCGTCGCACAGGCCGCCCGCCTCGATGAGGACGGACGCTCTCCCCCGCTTTCCGAGGCAGTACGCGCACGTCACGCCCGTGATGCCGCCGCCGATGATGAGCACATCGGCGTCCAGGCTCTCCGTCAGGCGCGGATAAAACGCCTTTTCGGCCGTCTTGTTCCAGATTGAAACCGTGTTTTTTTCCATGTCGTCCCCTTACAAACCGCCAGGACAGGCCTGCCGGACGAAAAAAATGCCGCCGTACGTACCGTAATAGTTTGGTACGAACGGCGGTATTTATGCGTTTTCCGTCGCGCTGTCAGTCGATCCGGATCGGGATGTTGATGTCGTCTCTCAGCTTCTCGACCTCTTCGGTCATATCCAGCGGCTCGCGCCTCATTTCGGTGAGCGCCGTGACGATCTCGCTGATTTTCTGGTACGGAATGGACAAAATGTGCAGCCCCGGCGGATAGGCGTTCTGCAGCTGCAGGCCGAGGTGCATCCCGGTGAACAGGTGGTTGACCTTGCCCGATATGTACGGATAAACGTAGGTCCACGCGCAGCTCATGACGTACGAGCATTTGGACTCCCACAGGTCGCCCGATATGTAGCTCGACGCGCGCAGAAGCAGCTGCGCCTCGTACGTGTCGGCGATGCATACGATGAGGTCCGGGTCAAACGCACACTGGTCAAGGGCGCAGAAGACGACAAAGTTGCACACGCCGCGCTTGAGCGTCGGGGCGTCGTAGTACAGCCGGGCGTTCGGCGCGGGCGTTTTGAACACGCCGAGCGCAGCGCCGACCTGGCCCGATCCGTGGTGCGTCTCAAGCTCCGTCATGCCCAGGACGACGCGCCCCATGCACTTGTCGTTGTCGACCGTCGTGTAAAACGGCTTTTTTTCCGTCTGGGCCTTTTTCAGGTACGCGCAGAACACGTCGACCCCCTCCGCCTGCGCGTAACCCTCCGGCCTGTTCCGGCAGAATTTCAGCGCGACGGGGCTGTAGGGAAGATTTAAATCAGCAAACACCTTTTTCGCTTGCTCGCTCAGCATGGGTAGCCCTCCGTTTCATATTGTCGTTCGTTTGGATTATATACCCTTTTCCGGCGCTTGGCAAAGGTTTTCAACATATGCCGGTTTAATTTTTATCACCCGCCCGCCGCATGATAAAGGAATAGGCCCTGCGGCCCTATGACCCGCCGGGAAAAGGCAAAGGATCGGTCAGCCTGCTGAAGAAACGCGCGGCAAATGCAGCATATACACAAGCGATACAAATTCATAGGTACTCCTAGGCTTAAAATTCTCCCCGCTGATTATACTGCGAGCATATTGTAAGCAAAGCAGACGCTTCCTTATAATAAAACTGTCGTTATGGCTGTATAATCGCGCAAGTCCGTTGAAAGGCGCCAGTTTATTTCAAAGGACGGGTATCTGTTTATAACAGGCCGGACAGCCGGCCTTTCGGGCTCGTTTACGCGTCAACAGAATCTTTATGAGTTAAAAGGAGGAAAAGCTATGGAGTACAGGAAGTATCTCGAAGACAGGCTCACGGACAGCTGGCCGTATCCCGTCAAATACGGGCAGGAAACGCGGGATGCGTGCGACGTGCTCATCGTCGGCGGCGGACTTGCGGGCTGCTTTGCGGCTATACAGGCGGCAAAGCGCGGCGCAAAGGTCATCGTAATGGATAAAGCCCCGATTATACGCAGCGGTTCAGCCGGGGCCGGCATCGACCATTGGTATTATCCGCTCACGCATCCGACAAGCAAGATTACGCCGGATGAGATGATAAGTAAACACCCTCCGGATTTCTACAGGGCGGGAGCGATTAATTACATAACCTACAACGAGTCCTGGCCGTGCGTCCAAGATTTTGAGGAATACGGGATGAATACGCGGGACACCGAGGACGAGTTCAAGGACGCGCCGTTCCGCGACCCGGAAACGAAGCTCATGTTTACGTATGACCACACGAACAAACTCTATCTGCGCCTCAAAGGCGCCAACCTCAAGCCTACGCTGTACAAGGAGATGAAACGTCTCGGCATAACCATGTACGACCGGGTCATGTCGACAATGCTGCTGACCGAGGGCGGCAAACAGGGAAACCGCGTTGTGGGCGTGACGGGCGTCAATACCCGCACGGGCGCGTTTTATATCATCAGCGCCAAGGCTACCATCCTGTCCACCGGCCAGCCAATCCGTCTGTGGGAAGCGGCCTGGGAGAAGGTGGGCTCCAATGCCCACGAGTACGACCCCAACTGGGACGGCGACGGCGACGTGATGGCGTGGAAGGCCGGCGCGAAATTGTCGCTTATGGAGTACAGTATGGCTTCGTCATGCGGCAGACGTTACCCGTCATACGGCACGGGCAACGCGAACAATACATGGTTTCCGTGCACGATCGTCGACTCGGACGGCAAAGAGATCCCCTGGGTCAACCGTGACAATGTCGTACTGAAGTCGGTTGAAGAACGCAGCCGGCCTGCTGCGGGGCAGGAATTGTGGATGGTCGGAATGGGGGGCGGCGGTTATGAAGTAGCCGGGCCTACAATGGTACCCGATCTCGAAAACCGGATAATGAACGGCGAGTTCAAGCTGCCGTTCTTCGCGGACATGACGGAGATGCCGGATTATGAGCGGCGCGCCATTTTCGGCCTTATGGTCGGCAACGAAGGCAAGACCGCCGTGCCGATCTTAAAGACGCTGCGCGACGCCGGCTTCAACCCGGAAGAGGATATGCTGATGGTAAACGTGCTCCACCCGAAGTTCGCGGGAACCGTCTATCATCCGTGGTGGGATGTCAAGCTGCCGGGCATCAACGGTCCGAACATGCGCGACACGGCCTTCAGCGGATACGGCGGGATTGTTGTTGACTGGGATCTTCGGTCCTCGCTCGAGGGACTGTACGCGGCCGGCTGCCAGATTGCCGGCGCCAGCGGCGCATCTTACTCCGCCGCGACCGGCAAATATTCAGGCCGCACAGCCGCCAAATGGGCAAAAGAGCAGCAGCTTATTGCGCCGGACGAGACGCAGATCGAAGCTGAGAAGAACCGTATATATTCTTATATTCAGGGCAGCGCCGGTTATGGCTGGAAAGAGGTCCAGCTCGGCTTGTGCCGCGTGATGCAGGATTACTGCGGCGACTACAAAAACAAGGAAGTCATGGATATGGGTATGTGGTGGCTCAACTCCATCCGCGAAAATGAGCTTAAGCGCACCGTCGCCGCGAACCCGCACGAATTGGGAAGAACACTCGGCGCAGAGGTGCGGCTGTCCGTCTGTGAGATCATACTGCAGCACTGCCTTGCGCGCAAATCCAGCAGCAAGCTGCTGTCGTTTGAGCGTCTGGATTACCCGGAGTACAAGGAGGAACGCTTCGCGCTTTATCAGAAGGACGGGGAGATCGTTTCCGAGGAAATCCCCGATGACTTTTATACGCGCGAAGGCTCATACCGCGAGTGCTATGAAAAACACGGATGCCTGGAGGAGGGTTGACAATGTACAACGCGTACTTTATACCAAATCCCGCCACGCCGAACGAGTGCGTGACGTTCGATGAAAGCAAATGCATCGGCTGCAACACCTGTGTTAACGTCTGCCGCTGCGACGTGCTCATGCCGAACCCGGAGAAGGGCAAGCCGCCGATCGTGATGTATCCGGACGAATGCTGGTTCTGCGGCGCCTGCGTTTCCGACTGCCCTGTCGATGGTGCAAACAAAATGAATCACCCGCTCAATATGCGCATCTGCTGGAAAAACAAAAAGACCGGCGAAATAAGGCGCGTGAATTACTGTTATCTGGACTAACCGCGCAGCGTTAAAGGCGGGGTGCCGTTTTCCGGCTCCCCGCCTTTACATTTTTTTGCCGCAGTCAATTTTCTAGTGCGACCTGCCGCCGGAGAAGCGGGCCGTTACACGCGGAACATGCGCGTAAACGGGGTTTTGAGCTTGAACAGGCGAACGGCGTTGCCGCCCAGAATAAGATTGAGGTCATCCTGAGAGATATCAAGCCGCTCAACCTGTCTGAGGCTCCAGCCCATCACGTCGTTCTGATGCCGGATGATGCCCTGAGAATGAACCTGCATACTGAAGGTCTGCGGGTGGTTCCCCAATCTGGTCTGGATCGGCTGGCTGGCGCCCCAGTCGGTGCCCCAGATGAGCTTCTCGGGTCCGACATTGGGATACTTGAGCGCTTTATAATAAAGATCCGTCCAGTAAAGACCGGTTTCCAAATAGACGTTGTTGAAGTTGGATGCGACAAGAATACACTTGTCGACCAGGTCCTCCATGTATCCGCCCTGCATGCCGCCGTGGGCAAAAATGATCTTGACGTCGGGATACTCGGCCGCCAGATCGTGTACCCAATAGGGATTCCAGTCTTCGGGCCAGAAGGTGTGGGTAATGGGATAGCCGCCTGCCGTACCCGTATGTATGGTCACCGGCACATCATATTTTCGGCCGATGTCCATCGTTCTTCTCAATTCATCCATTCTCTCGGACATGTTGTACGTTTTGCCGGCAAACGCCAAACCCGGGCGCGTCATCGGGCCTTCTCCCACGCCGCAGAATTTTCCGGTTGACAGTAATTCGTCCAGTTCTTTATAAGCGTCTTCGATCGTCCATTTGTCTCCAAGATCCGCGCTTTTTTTTGGAAGGCACATGGCGGCGAATTTATCAGGGTATTTCTCAACCAGTTCAGCATTAAGCTCATTGCTCATCCCGAAAGCCGGCTGCAGTATACACATGTCAACGCCGTAACATTCCATATCATACAGAAGCCTTGGGGAATTGTCATAGGTTACAAGCCCCCCCATCGTCGCGTTCAGATCCGTGTAATCAATCTCTTTTTTTCCTGTTTCCCTGAGTCTTTCCTTCAGGGCTGCCCCGGCCGCGTGACGCTGGGAATGGACATGGGTATCGACGACAAAACGTGCAGCTTTTCTCATAAATCGCGCCTCCAATAGCTAAAATATTATTTTCTTTTCTTAAATCCTTAATTTTGCTTCAAAAATTAAACGATGCTTTTAGATTGATTCTTCTGTTTCATCGCCTCTTCATCCCGGCTTAATCTGCCCAGTTTACTGCCGCTTGGTCCGATACAATGACAGGCTGCAAAATGGTTCGGGGAAACCTCAATAAGAGGTGGCGTACCTTTATCGCATAGATCGCAATAATAGCTGCAACGCTTTTTAAACCGGCATTCGTCCGGCGGGTCGATCGGCGACGAGAGCTCTCCGTGCAGCTCGATCCGATCCTTATTCGCTCCAACCTCGGGGACAAGTACTGCTGAGAGCAGCGCCTTCGTGTAGGGGTGCATCGGATTTCTAAAAAGCTCCTCAGCCGGCGCTTTTTCAACTGCCAGGCCTAAGTACATAACCAGTATATCGTCGGCGAAGTGGTTCACAACCGCGAGATCATGGGTGATGAAGATGAAGGTCAGTTCCCTCTCTTGCTGCAGTTCCTTCAGCAGATTGAGGATCTGAGCCTGTATGGAAACGTCCAGCGCGGATACCGGCTCGTCGCACACAATAAACTTCGGTTCGACCGCGAGCGCCCTCGCGATACCGATGCGCTGCCGCCGGCCGCCATCCAGCTCGTGCGGATAGGTGTTGATGAGCCGTTCGGCCAACCCGACGGTCTCCATAATTTCGACGACTTTATTTTCGATTTGCGCTTTCGTCGCGCCCGGCATGATCTTCTGGTACCGGATCGGCTCGGCAATGATTTCAAATACCGTCTTTCTCGGGTTCAATGATGAATAGGGGTCTTGAAAGATGATTTGCATATCCTTACGCTCTTTGCTCATCTCACGGCGGCTCAGCCCGAGGATGTCTTTCCCATCAAACAATATCTGCCCCGAGTTCGGTTCCACAAGGCGCAGGATACACCGGCCGGTGGTCGTCTTGCCGCAGCCGGACTCGCCGACGATCCCAAGTGTCTCGCCCCTGTTGATGGAAAAACTGACGTCGTCAACGGCATGCACCATGCCCCTTGGCGATTTGAAATACTTCTTCAGATTTTTGACCTCAAGTATTGGAGCCACTTGCCTGTCCTCCTCGCCTTATTTCGACACGGAAGTCCGGGTCGTCATAGCGCTTGCACAACAGCGAGTGCGTCTCGCTGACGGCCCGCGCCGCGAACGGCTGCCTGCACGCCTCGACCGCGTACCGGCATCGGGGCTCAAACGCGCAGCCGGCGGGCAGCTTCGTCGGGTCCGGCATAAGCCCCGGGATCGGCTTGAGTTCATGCTTCCTGTTTTGTATATTCGGCAGGGAGTTGAACAGCCCCTCGGTATACGGGTGCAGCGGGTTATTGAAGATATCCTCCAGCGTCCCGCTCTCCACAATCCTCCCTGCGTACATCACGGCCACTTTGTCGCACACCTTAGCTACAACGCCCAAGTCATGTGTTATCATAACGAGCGCGGTTCCAAGCTTTTCCTTCAGATCGCTCATCATGTCCAGTATCTGTGCCTGTATCGTCACGTCTAATGCCGTCGTCGGTTCGTCCGCCAGCAGCACTTTCGGTCTGCACGCCAGGGCGATGGCGATGACCACGCGCTGCTTCATCCCGCCGGAGAATTGATGCGGGTACTCGATGCCTCGCTCCGCCGGTATCCCCACGAGCTCGAGCATCTCCTCCGCCCTGCGTAAGGCCTCTTCGTTAGAGACATCCTCATGGTACTTAACGCTCTCCGCGATCTGCGCGCCGACCGTCATGACGGGATTCAGGGATGTCATCGGGTCCTGAAAGATCATGGACACGTCATTGCCCCTGATCTTCTCAAGCTGCTTGGCGTTCATTTTGAGAATATTCGAGCCGCAGACGGTTATGGAACCGTTTTTTATGACGCCCGGCGGGGTTTGTACGAGGTTTAATATTGCCAGAGCCGTGGACGTCTTCCCTGCTCCCGTTTCTCCGACAAGCCCCAACGTCTGCCCTTTCTTCAGTTTAAAGCTGACGCCGTTTACAGCCTCGACCGTCTCGTCTTCCAGGACATAATGGATAACCAAGTCCTCTACGTGGAGGAGGATTTCTTCATCGTCCTGTCCGGGGCGTACTGCCGGCTCACTGTGCGCGCGCGCTTCGTTCATCGTCATTACCCCCTACCTCTTCAGTTTCGGATCCAGCGCGTCACGGAGCCCATCCCCGAGCAGGTTGAACGCCAGCACGACAACCATGATGGCAAGGCCCGGGAATGTCATAAGGTATGGCGCACTGCGCGCGTATTCCCTGCCTGTTGAAATCATCGCGCCCCACTCGGGATTCGGGACCGGAACACCGAAACCAATGAACGACAGCGAAGCCGCAATGATGATCGAGAAACCTATACTGGCTGTAAAGGTGACGATAACCGGCGAAAGAGCGTTAGGCAGAACCTGTGTAAAGATAATGCGGAAATGAGAAAGTCCGATCGCGCGCGAGGCCTCCACAAACTCATTGTTCCTGACGGTAAGTACCGACGCCCTTGATATTCGAATAAAAGAAGGCACGGTCGTCACACCGACGGCAAATATTAAATTTCTCAGGCTTTGCCCAAGCACTGTTACAATAACCATGCTTAAGAGCATTCCGGGAATTGACGCTAAAAAATCTGAGAAGCGCATAACTGTGTTCTCAACATTCCCGCCGAAGTAGCCCCCGATTGAACCCAGCGTAACGCCGATAACTAATGCGATCGTTACCACGCCGAATCCGATGGCTATGGAGTACCGGGCTCCGTAAACCACGCGCAGGAAAGCGTTTCGCCCCATATTATCCGTGCCGAACGGATACTCCCAGCTGGGACTTGAAAATCTTGCCGACGCGTTTGTTTCGGTGACCGCATCATAACTAATAAAAAGTGAAGCAAAAAAAGTCAGAAACAGGATGCCAATTATAATCAGGCCGACCAGCGCGCCTTTGTTCTTTCTTATTCTGTGAAAAATATCGCCCATTTGGCTGCGTTTCCTGTATTTTTTCGTAACAAGCTCGTGTGTTGCAGTTTTTTTTATCATGCAGAACGCCTCCTTTTCCTGGCAGCGCCAGCATATTGAGACTTGATTCGCGGGTCGACAAACGCATAAAGCAAGTCGACGATGAGTTGGACAAGGACATACAAAAAGGTCGTCATTATAACGGCTCCCAGCGTCAGGTCCACGTCCCGCGTTGATACGGCTTCAACAATGAGCCGCCCTACGCCCGGCCACGCGAAAACATACTCTATGACAGCGGAGCCGGCGATCATCAGGCAAAGCGATCCCCCAAGCTGCGTCAGGATCGGTATCCAGGCGTTGCCGAGCGCGTGCTTACGGATGACGACCTTTTCAGGAACGCCCTTTGCCCGCGCAGTGCGGAGGTAATCCGCGTTTAAAACCTCAAGCATGCTTGACCGGGTTTGTCTCGTGGTGGTCGCCATCAGCATAAAACCGCTGCACACGGCCGGCATTATCAGGCTTTTAAATCCCGTCATACCTCCCGCCGGCAGCCATCCTATTCGATAGGAAAACAAGAGGAGCAACAGAAGTCCCAGCCAAAAGCCCGGCATCGACATGCCGGCGAGAGACAACACGGTCACGGCGCTATCCGTTAGCGACCCTGCGCGTCTTGACGCGATTATGCCCAGAGGAATCGCAACCACCGAACCTAAAACAAGTCCTGCAAAAGCCAGGAGCAACGTGTTTGGCAGTCTTTCAATATATGTATTCCACACGTCGACCCCCGTGATTTTAGACGTGCCTAAATCCCCTTGAACCAGATGAATCATATATTTCCCGTATCGATATACCATAGGTTTGTCAAGCTCGTACTTTACCCGCAACGCTTCTATATCTTCCTCGGTCATTCCGTCGGAGATCATAGAGTCTATAAAAGAACCGGGAGCCATATCCATAAGCGCATATACGCAGAATGACACAGCAATAATGATAGGTATCAGCCACAGAATCCGCTTTACCACATATCGAAGCAAACCTGTCGTCCTCCTTCACAAGCGGCCGGGAAACGGATCCCGGCCGCTGACAAAATGCGGTTGTAACCAGTCTTTAGTGAACAATGATCGCGCGTTTTTAGCTTTCAATCATGTACATATATCTCAAATCACACAAGAGATTGCCTGGCATGGTCATACCGTCGACACTGGATTTACATACGATTGCGCTTAAGCGGTAGGAAAACGGAATACAGGTGTTTTCTTCAAATACGATTTCCTGCGCACGCTTCCAGGCAGCGTCGCGCTCATCTTCATCGGTCATAGAGTACACTGAGTCAAGTATAGCCTGGAGCTCATCGTTTTGGAGCTTTGATCTGTTATGTGCCGCGCTTATTCCAAAGTTATTTACGAAACCGAACGGGGACGCGCCGAGCAGGTTGCACCAGATATTCATATGAGTCGTGTTGTTTGCCCATGTGGTAGCCGAAACAAAGCCTGTTATATCCATCTGGTCGATTGTCACGTTGATGCCGACTTTACCAAGCTGCTCCTGGATCGCTTCTGCAGCTTTGATATTGTAGTTGATGGCGGTTGTGAGCACCACTTCTTCGCCATTATAACTCGAAGCCGCGAGATACTCCTTCGCTTTTTCCTGGTCCTGCGTAATCAACGGGATATCGGTGTTGCGGTGACGCATGCCATATTGCCAAACAGCGCCGTCCGGACATTGCAGGGCCAATTCACCATTTGCGAAAATTGCAACTTCTTCCCTGTCAAGGGCGTACAGCACCGCATACCTAAAGTTCTCGTCGGCCATCAGCGGGTCGTCCTGGTTCATCATTAGCGAGAATGGGTTGAGCCCCCCTGCCAGATGCACAGTGAAATTCGGATCGCCTGAAAACACGGAAATATCGCTCTCAGATGTTTCGAAACATATATCGGCCTCGCCGTTTTGCAGCATGATGGTGCGGGTGGTCATCTCGGGGATGTATTTCCAGGTCTGCGTCTTGGTTATGGCTAATTCGCCCCAATAATCGTCGTTGCGTTCAAACGATACGAAATCCTTCGAGGAGAAGTCAGTGACTTTGTACGCACCGGTCCCGATCCAATATCCATTCTCAGGATCTGCTTCAACTGCGGCTTTGTTTACTATCCCGCAATACATGACTCCAAGGCCATAATAGAAGTCGACGTTAACGGTCTTCAAAACGACCTCCAGGGTATAATCGTCAATGGCGGTTGCGCTCTCAATACGATTCCAATAGGTCCAGCACGGGAAGCCGCCGCCAGCTTCCAAGGCCATTTGCCAGGTGTTGATGACATCGTTCGCCGTAAATTTGTCGCCGTTATGCCAGACGACATCGTCACGCAGATAGAATGTGTATGTCTGAAAATCTTCCGTTTCCCAGGAAGTCGCAAGGCAGGGTAGGACGTTGCCGTCGTCGTCCGTCTTCACGAGGGTGTCATAAATCATTGCGTAGACCCAGTTGGTGGAGTTGCCGGTGCCCGCCGCGGCAAAGGGGTTAATGACGGCTATCGCGGTAGAGTCACTTATAACTTCGATATGCTCAGCAAACTTGGTGGTATCCTCCGGCGGTTTAGAACCCTCCGGGTTCGGGGCGGACGAAGAAGCGCTCGGCGGCGGGGCGGAGTCTTGTGAATCGGCGGCGCCGGTTGCGGCGGGTTGACCGCCGCAACCGGTCAGCAATACTGCAAACATTGAGAGGATAACGAGGATAACAACGATTCGCCTTGACATCATAATTTTCTCCTTTCTGATATTTGAATTGTTCATAACCCGCAAATGTCAAAGAAATTGCACCACCCCCAAGGACGACAGCCGCTGCTACCGCGGCAGCTGAATGACGTGTTTTTATATATCCTTGCTGACTTAATACATTATGCGGAGCAGATAAACCAATCCGCGATTGACGTTTGGCTGAATCTCAATATGTAATCGCCGGAGATAACTGCATTTCGCCGTGTATTGCGGGAGCAAACGAAACAAAATCAGCCCGCAGCGTTGTCAGGATTTTCTCTGTTGATCTGTGAGTTATGCACAATTTACAATCGCTACTACTTTAATATAGAATATATATTGATAAAACAAATTCATACATACTCCAAGGATTAAAAATCACCTCAAGGATTCTGCTGCGAGCATATTGCAAAGGACGCAACCGCGTCTTTGCCGAAAACGATTGCTCCGGCTGTTCCATCGCGCGGACGACAACGAAATATATGCCTCTCGGATTAAGCGTGTTTCTGCATCGAATTTAGTTATTGTGACTATATTGACGAAACGATTAACGGGGGTGGACGGCACGAAGATAAACCTAAGGCTGTTGATGGATTCGCTGAACCTGCCGCACGAATATGTCTTCGGAAAACCGGACTGCGCATTAAACCTGACGGATATTTATCCGTTCGTCACCGGGCCCGTCTCCGACATGCCGGACATCATTTACCTTGCGTCGTGGAATCAGCTCCGCGGCGCGGACGTCCTCCCGGAAAACGTCATCTGTATCGGCGGCGGCGGCGAGGCGCGCGACCTTTTCGCGCAGCGCGGGCTCAGCGGGCTGATTTATCCGGATGAAGCCGACCAGTTTGCCGTTCTCCGCGATGTGCAGGTGGTTTTTTCAAAGTATTACAAACTTGAACGCGAGCTCCTGGACGTGCTTCTGGCCGACGCCCCCATCCGCTCCGTGCTGAACGTCTGCGCCAAGTTCACGGAAAGCCAGATCGTCCTGTATGGCCAGGACTGGCGTCTATTGGATTATTGCGACAATTTCATGCCGGACGACGACGACGCCGTCTGGAAAGAGACGCTCGCCGCAAAACGGAGCGTCATGCCGATGCTCCCCAGGGATAAGGTCCGGATGCTTCCGAGCAATCCGAAGGATTTCCCGCGTTCCACGTTTATTGACGCCAGGGGCGGCAGACCGCGGCACATCGTTGTCTCGTTCGATTACGGAGACAGCCGGATCGCAACGATGATTTTCCGGGATGTCGGCAAGCCGATCACGCAAAACCATTTGTGGCTGGTAGATTATCTTGCCGACATTCTCCACCCGCTCATCATGGAGCGGTACAACACCGTTTTGAACATGCGCAATTACTTCAGGACAAGCATCAGTACGGCGCTGCGCTACGCGAATACGGATACGACGTTTTTATTGTCGATTCTCGCGCGGTACGGGTGGAACACAAACGACGATTTTCAGTTTCTTGTTGTCAGGCTGCCGCAGGGGATCAGCGCGGTCAGCCATTACCTGTACAATTATGAAAATGTGTTCGCCGACGCATATTCCGACACCATTGCCCTCAGGCATACCGAGAACATCGTCTTGCTGCTGCACAACGGCGGCTGCTCGATTTTGGAAAAGTGCCTCCCGATACTGGAAAAGCAGCTCGCGCTGGATAACGGAATCTGCAGTATCGGGCAGATATTCTGCGATTTCAGCCAGTTCAAGCTGCAGTACGAGCTCGCTTTGCTGCCGTTTCAAAGAACGCAGCCCGGGAACAGCCGTATCCTTTCCTTCAGCGCGATCCTGGGGACGTATCTGATAGGCGAGATGAGCTCCTTTATCCCCTTGCACGCGATCTGTCACCATGCCGCCGTCCGCATCCATGAATATGACCTTGTCAACGGGACCGATTTTCTGCTGGCGCTGAAGACCTACCTGATGAATAACAGGAGCCTCAAGCTCGCGTCCGATTCGCTTTTTATCCACCGCAGCACGCTGACCTACAGGCTCAACTGCATCGGAGAAATCGCCCCGATGAATCTCGACGACCCGAACGAGCGCCTGCATATCCTCCTGTCCTGTATTGCCCTGAGCGTTCTGGACGGCGACGCTGAAAAAAGACAGCTCGGACAGCTTAGTAAATCGCGTGAACAGCGCGATCGAAGCAGCCCATCCGGCCGGGCTTGAAGATCCGCGCGTCCATGACCTTCAGCTCCTTGCTGATGACGGGCGCAAAACCCATGTTTCCCAGGATATCTCGCTCAAGCTCCATACCGGGCGCGATTTCAACGAGCATGAGGCCCTCCGGGACGAGTCTGAAGACGGCGCGCTCGGTCACAAAGAGCACGTCTTTCCCCAACTCCCTGGCCAGGCGTCCGTTGTAGGTGATCTGGTCGACCCTGTCGACGAATTTGGGAATCTGTCCCTCCTTGAGGATCTCGAGCCTGCCGTTGCCGACGGCCGCCTCAAAGCCCTTTGTTTTGAAATACGTACAGAAGACGACCTTCTTGCTCGTCTGGCTGATGTCTATGAAGCCGCCCTGGCCCGCCGCGCGCCCGCCGAATTTGCTGACGTTCACGTTTCCCTCGCGGTCGATCTGCGCCGCGCCCAGGAACGTGATGTCCAAGCCGCCGCCGTGGTAAAAATCGAACATCGAGGGATGGGCGACGAAAGCCGTGGGATTCTTGGTCGAACCGAAATCCCATCCGGGCTGCGGCGTTCCGCCGAACGCGCCCAGCTCCAGCGTAAACGTCACCTTATCCGTCATGCCCTCCACCGCCGCCGCCGGGCCGACGCCGCTGCCGATGCCGACGCCGACATTCACGAGGGCGCCCGGAAACAGCTCGTAAACGGCTCTGCGGCATATGGCGTCGTTCGGCGCCAGCTCGGCCTTCGGTTTGGCCACGTCCGAGGGCGGGCAGACCGCCTCGCCGCTCAAAAACGGGCTGTAGATGGTTCCGGCCGTCTGCTTGTGGTATTCCGCGGGATTCTCCGCGACGACCACGGCGTCGACCAGCTCTCCGGGCACGACGACGTCCTTTGCCTTCATTGTGCCGGCGCCGCACGTCCGTTCCACCTGGACGAGGACCTTGCCCCCGGAGGCTCTGGCGGCCATGGCGACTTCCAGAATCTCCAGCTTCAGCGCCTCGCGTTCAATCGTCACGTTGCCGCGCTCGTCCGCCGTCGTGCCCCGGATGATTGCGACGGTGACGGGATGGCTCTTGTAAAACAGGTATTCCTCGCCCTCCAGCTCGAGGACGCTGACGATATCCTCCTTTGCCGCGTCGTTGATCTTCCCTCCGTCCTGGCGCGGGTCGATGTACGTGCCGATGCCGATTTTCGTGAGCAGGCCCGGCTGTCTGGCCGCGCTGCACCGGTACAGCTGGTTCATGACCCCCTGCGGCAGGACGTAGGCCTCCAGCTCGTTTTTCTCGATCATCTTCCGCAGGGACGGCACGACATCCGGATGGGAACAGACATACCGCTTCAGAAAGCCGGGATGGGCAAACCGGTTGTCGCCGACAAAATCGTTGTGGCCGCCGTGCCCGCACCCGGCTATGACCGTCAGGCCGCCGGGGGATTTTCTTTCAAGATAGCGGTCCTCCAGGCATTTGACGATGTATTCGGGGTATCCGACCTCGCTGGCGGAGGTGGTGGCCAACGTGTCCCCGTCCTTTATGAGGTCCAGCGCAGCCGATATGTCCATCACTTTGCTTACCACTGAGTATTCCTCCTATTATAAAGTGCGTTTCTTTTATTTCTTTCTGTTTGACAATCTCTTGTCGTTACGCTTTTGCAGGCCCGTCGGCGGACAAAAGCGCGGCGCCCAGCGCCCCGGCGTACTCCGCCTCCCCGGGGATGACAAAAGCGATACCTGAGCGCGCCCTGAGGGCGCCGACAAAAGCATCGTTTTTTGTGAGGCCTCCGAACAGGACGACACGATCCCCGGCGGGCTTTGTGAGTGTGTTCAAGACGGAGCAGACGCGCACGGCGGCCGCCTCGGTGACCGCGGCGCCCACCTCGCGGGGAGCCGCGCCGCGGTTTAAAAGACCCAGCGCGTCAAGCTCGGCAAAAACAACGCAGCCGTCGTTTACGCTCCGGTGCGGCGTGTCCATGGGAAGTCGGCTCATCTCCTCAAGCGTCAGCTCCAGCCTTCTGGCCATGTACGTCAGGAACAGGCCGGGGCCGGCGGCGCACTTCTGGTTGATGTAGAATTCCTCGATGCGGCCTCCGGCGTCCAGAATCGCCGCCAGCGTCTCGTCGGCGCCGATGTC
>CAYMLM010000031.1:17106-18750 GCA_964391385.1 uncultured Papillibacter sp. | reverse complement strand
GTCCTCGAGCTGGCGATCAACGACGGACGCTGCTTCAACTGCTCGAGCGCGTGCCCGCGCTGGGCAAAGTGCGGCGCGGTCGGCGGTCAGCTCGGATTGAAGACCGGCAGCCTCGCCGATTTCACGTCGTTTGATCAGGTACTCGAGGCGTACGACAAACAGATGGAATACTGGTGCGACCGGCAGGTGGCGCTTCTCAACGCCGTGGACCTCGCGCATCAGGCGCTGCGCCCGCTGCCGTACCTGTCGCTCCTCATGGACGGCTGCATCGAAAACGCCAAAGACGTCACGATGGGCGGCACGAAATACAACTTCACAGGCCCGCAGGGCGTCGGCATCGGCACAGCCGGCGACGGCCTTGCGACGATCCGGCAGCTCGTCTTTGACGAAAAGCGCGTCACGGGCCGCGAACTCCTGGACGCCGTCATCGCCAACTGGGAGGGCCACGAGGCGCTTTACGCCTACGTCAACTCCGACCGCGTCCACCATTACGGCAACGACGACGACTATGCCGATTCTCTCACAAAATTCGCCATGGACACCTGGTGCAAACACATCGAACGCAAACCGAACGCGCACGGCGGCTTTTTCCAGCCCGGCGCGTACTCCGTCACCGTCAACGTTGCCCACGGACAAAACCAGTGGGCGTCCGTCGAGGGCCGGAAAGCTTTCGAGCCGGTGTCCGACTGCATGGGCGCCGTCCACACGAAGTGCTGCTCGCACGACATCAAGGGGCCCATCGCCATCTGCAAGTCCGTCACGAAGCTCGACCATGCCCGCGCCACGAACGGCACGCTCCTCAACTGGAAGTTTTCGCCCTCGACGCTCGTCGGCGAGACGGGGCGCGACAATTTTATCGCGCTCATGGAGGAATACCTCCAGCGCAAGGGCATGCACAGCCAGTTCACGGTCGCCAACCGCGAGACGCTCGTCGCCGCGCAGGCGGACCCCGACAGCTACCGTGACCTCCTGGTGCGCGTGGCCGGCTACAGCGCCTACTTCGTCGAGCTGAACAAGGCCCTGCAGGACGATATCATCGGAAGAACGGAGCTGTCCTTCGACTGATCAAACGATTGACAAGACAGGGCGGCGTCTGCCGAGAGCTTAATTTGTTGAAAAGCCGCGGAAGCGGCTTTTTCGACACCCTGGCCAGGGCGGCGTCTGCCGCCCTGGTTTTATTTGCCGTTTGCGTCCCGGAGGAGATTTACAAAATATTCAATATTGACGTGATTACAATTGCAAATAATGTCACAATATGGTATTATTGTGACGCACCGAGAGAAGCGGTAAAATATGGCACGCGGCTTTTTTGTAGTGCTCAGGGGGTTATGGCCATTACGAACAGACTATTTTTGGTTGAAGGCATTCCCGGCGCGGGCAAGAGCGACGCAGCGGAGTACATAGTGGACTGCCTGACCCGTCGCGGCGAAACGGCGGAGTGGTACGAGGAAAACGATTACGAGCATCCGGCCGACTATACGTTTCACGCCTATATGAGTTACGACCAGGTTAAACGGCTCAGCCAGGAGGAACAGGTCCAGCTGTATGCCGAGGGAACGGAAGTGCTTTCGGGCCTCGTGATACCGCTGACGCAGATAAGCGTCAGCCTGTTTGAAAAGATCCTGCCCTATAAGATCTATGACA
>CAYMLM010000031.1:0-17096 GCA_964391385.1 uncultured Papillibacter sp. | reverse complement strand
ATGACCAGCTCGACTGGGAGACGGAAAAACCGGTCCTGCTGGACAGATGGCACGGTTTCTCGCAGAGCGCGCAGACTTCCGGCAGGATTTTTATCTTTGAAGGCGCCTTGCTTCAAAACCCTGTCTTTGAGGCGATGATACGGCACGATCTGGGCGCCGCCGAGATCCGGGAATACGTCAAAGCTGTCTGTCAGAGGGTTTCGGTTCTCAGACCCGTCGTCGTCTATTTAAACCGTACCGACGTAAGAACCTGCGTACAGCAGGTTTGCCTGCAGCGGGGCGACAGCTGGATGAGGAAGATGATCGACGATTATACCGAGCAGAAATACGCCAGGAACAACGGCCTGTCGGGCTTCGACGGTTACGTCGCCTGCCTGGAGCGGCGGCAGGATGTGGAGCTTGAGATCCTTGATGCCCTGCCGGCCGAAAAGCTCATTCTGACCGATCCGTTTGACAACTGGGAAGAAACAAAGCGCAGGATCGACACCTTTATCGGAAAGCTGTCATAAAGCGGGAAAGGCAGGTGCGGTCATGGGCGTCCTTACGACGGACGACATCAACACTCTGGAAGCCGGCATGAATTCGGCCATACTCCCCGTTGATTGTCTCGCGGAGGTCAAACGCGACATCGTCCGTTTCAGCGAAACGGAAAACTTAAACGAATTCCAGAAGTGGATCACGCGGGAGGGGTATGTGCTCGACGTGCCCGAGCTCCCGTTCAAGGCGAGCTCCATCGTGCTTGTCACAACCAAGCACAAGCTGATCGATATGCTGTTCCACTATAAGGGCAAGGTCATTCGGGACTTTCATATCCTCAGCAGCAGGCCGCTCTCCCGGCAAATCGCAAAGCTGTTCGAGGAAAGCGGATATCATGCCGAGAGCCTCTACTGGCTGCCGCAAAAGCGGCTGGCGGTCTGCGCCGGCCTTTGCGATTACGGGCGGAACAACATCGCCTATACCGAAGAATGGGGCAGCTGGTTTGAAATTCTCACATTCCTGTCCGATATGCCCGGCCCGGACCGGTATACCTGGCGCGCCGTCACGCGCATGGCGGCCTGCGATACCTGTACGGCCTGCTTAAAAGCCTGCCCGACGGAGGCGATCAAACGCGACACATACCTGATCGACAACGTCAGGTGCCTGACCCTGCATATCGAATCGGCCGAGCCGTATCCCGACTGGATACCGAAACCGGCCGTCCGCTCCGCGATCGGCTGCTGTTACTGCCAGGACAGCTGCCCGAAAAACGCGGGCAAAGCCGCCCCTTCCGGCGTTATCGATTTCAGCGAGACGGAAACGGCGCTTCTGCTCGAAGGCGCGGCGCCAGGCGACATGCCGGACGGACTCCGGCAAAAGATAGACCTGCTGGCGCTCGACTGGCGCCTTCCGTCCCTGCCGAAGAACCTGCGATTACTGATCGAAAACATGTGACGGAACATGAAAAAACCGGCGGCGGAAAAAATCCGCCGCCATTTCTTATATTGTCCGGGCCGCTCAAATGACGCTGAAGAGCATGTCGCCGTATGTGGGGAGCGGCCAGAGCTGCCTGGCCGTGACGGCCTCGAGCTGATCGGCGGCCGCGCGTATATTTTCCATGGCGGGTATGACGGCGTCCTTGTAACACAGAGCTTTTTCGAGAACCTCCTCCGTTTCTTCCGCCTTGCACAGCGCGCCCTCAAGCGCCCCGGTTGCGTTGTAAAGCCTGGTTGTGAGCGCGCTGATCGTTTCGACGCAGGAGGCCTCGTACGTGACGTCGATACTGCCGAGGCAGGCTTTCTTGGCGATGGCCGTATCGGAAAGCGTCTTCGCGTAGGACGTCGCGGCCGGGAGGATGTCGGTCTTGGCCATCTCCAGCATCGTCAGCGCCTCGATGTCGATCGTCTTACAGTAGTTTTCAAGGCTGATGTCGAAACGGGAGCGGACCTCCTTGTTCGAATAGACGCCGTGCGTCTCAAAGAGCGCCATGTTTTTCTCCGACAGAAGGTAGGGAAGGGCTTCGGGGGTGGTCTTGAGATTGAGCAGTCCGCGTTTCTCGGCCTCGGCGACCCACTCCTCGGCATAGTTGTTGCCGTTGAAGATGATGCGCTTGTGCCGCTTGATCGTATCCTTGACGAGCTTTGAAAGCTCCGCCTTGAAGTCGGGAGCCTTTTCAAGCGTGTCGGCAAAGCATCTCAGGGATTCCGCGACGACCGTGTTCAGGATGATGTTCGGCTCGGCGATGGACATGGCGGAGCCGACCATGCGGAACTCGAACTTGTTGCCCGTAAAGGCGAACGGGGACGTGCGGTTGCGGTCGGTCGTGTCCTTTGGGAAAGGCGGCAGGACGTCGACGCCGATCTTCATCATCGTCTTTTCCCGGGCGTCGTAGGACGAGCCGTTGTCAATGGCGTCGACAATCGCGGTCAGCTCCTCGCCGAGAAAGACGGAGACGATGGCCGGGGGCGCCTCGTTCGCACCCAGGCGGTGATCGTTGCCGGCGGTGGCGACGGAAATGCGCAGCAGGTCCTGATACTCGTCGACGGCCTTGATGACGGCGGCCAGGAAGAGGAGGAACTGGGCGTTTTCATGCGGCGTCTTGCCGGGATCGAGAAGGTTCGCGCCCGTGTTCGTCGCGATCGACCAGTTGTTGTGCTTGCCGCTGCCGTTGACGCCGTCAAACGGCTTCTCGTGCAGAAGGCAGATCATGCCGTGCTTTTTCGCGATGCGCTGCATCAGTTCCATCGTCAGATGATTGTGGTCGACGGCAATGCTTGTGGTGGAGAAAATAGGCGCCAGCTCGTGCTGCGCGGGCGCGACCTCGTTGTGCTCCGTCTTGGCCAGGACGCCGAGCTTCCAGAGCTCCTCATTCAGCTCGTTCATAAAGTCGGCCACCCGGGTCTTGATGGAGCCGAAATACTGATCCTCGAGCTCCTGCCCCTTGGGCGGCTTGCAGCCGAACAGCGTGCGGCCGGTGTAAATGAGGTCCTTTCTCTTCTCATACATCGATTTATCAATCAGGAAATACTCCTGCTCCGGGCCGACCGTCGTTTTGACGGATGTTGCGGTCGTATTTCCAAAAAGGCGGAGAATGCGTATGGCCTGTTTGCTGATGGCCTCCATAGAGCGCAGCAGCGGCGTCTTGGCGTCAAGCGCCTCGCCGGTGTACGAGCAGAACGCCGTCGGTATGTACAGCGTCTTGCCCTTTACGAACGCCGAGGAGGTCGGGTCCCAGACCGTGTAGCCGCGCGCCTCGAACGTGGCGCGGATGCCGCCGGAGGGGAAGCTCGACGCGTCGGGTTCGCCGCGGACCAGCTCGCTGCCTGAAAACTCCAGAAGGACCCGGCCGTCGCTCAGGGGCGTGATAAAGCTGTCGTGCTTTTCCGCCGTGATGCCGGTCATCGGCTGGAACCAGTGCGTAAAGTGCGTCGCGCCCTTTTCGATCGCCCAGTCCTTCATGGCGTTTGCCACGACGTTTGCCACGCTGAGGTCAAGCTCGGCGCCCTCGTTGATCGTTTTCTGCAGCGCCTTGTACGTCTCCTTGGGCAGCTTCTGCCTCATGAGGTTGTCGTTGAAGACCATACTTCCGAACAGTTCGTATACAGTAGCCATACTCATTACTCCCAAACAATCATATTTAATGTGTATTAAATGAATAAAAAAAGGGCAAAGGCAACCAAAACACATGGCGCCTTTGCCGCTGTACGCTATCATTATATAGCCGCTCAATCGGTTTGTCAATTGCGAAATCAGGCTAATTTCAGTTTTTTTTCAGAATTTTGCAACTAGATCAATATAAAGCTTCATATTTTAGTTACAATATAAAAAAATACCTGTAATTTCAGGCGTGTACAATAGTCACTTAATACAAAAATGCAATTTAAGCGATTTATAACTGCATAAACGTATTGACAATCCGACCTTGGAGCGGTAATATAAAGTCAAAATGCAAGGGTGCTTACCATAATGGCCTGTCCATTATCGTCGGCGCCCTTGTTTTTTTACTACCAGAGGTTTGTACGCCGGCGTCCGGGGCTGTGCACAAAAAAGGGAGGGACGAATATGGATGCTTTTCGAAAACAGGAGGACAGATTGCGCCATGACTTTTAAAAATCTATCGTTTATGGATACAAGGGAGGAATATTACAATGAGTGAAATGCTTCAAGCGGCAAATGGCGTTGTATTTCCGGTGTGGTTTCTGATCGGCGCGGCGCTGGTTTTCTTCATGCAGGCCGGATTCGCGATGGTGGAATCCGGTTTTACCAGAGCAAAGAACGCCGGCAATATCATCATGAAAAACCTCATGGATTTCTGCATCGGGACCGTCGTGTTCATGGTTCTGGGGTTCAGCCTGATGATGTCCGAAAACTATCTGTTCGGGCTGATCGGCATGCCCGACCTGCAGATCTTCACGAATTTCGCTGAATTCCCATTTTCCAGTTTCGTATTCAATCTCGTATTCTGCGCCACCGCGGCCACGATCGTTTCCGGCGCCATGGCCGAGCGCACCAAGTTCTCCGCGTACTGCATCTACAGCGCTTTCATCAGCCTGATCATTTATCCGATTGAAGCGGGCTGGGTCTGGAACGCGGGAGGCTGGCTGTTCAACCTCGGCTACATCGATTTCGCCGGCTCCTCGGCCATCCACATGGTCGGCGGCATCATGGCCCTCATCGGGGCGGCTTTCATTGGCCCCCGGATCGGCAAATACGCCAAAGACCCCAAGACGGGCAGGAAGGTTTCCCGCGCCATCCCGGGTCACTCGATCACGCTCGGCGCGCTGGGCGTGTTTATCCTCTGGTTCGGCTGGTACGGCTTCAACGGCGCCGCGGCCACCAGCGTCGAGCAGATGGGCGCCATATTCCTTACGACGACGATCGCCCCCGGCGTCGCCACGGTCGTGACGATGCTCTTCACCTGGATCAAAAACGGCAAGCCCGACGTCTCGATGTCCCTCAACGGCGCGCTCGCCGGACTTGTCGCCATAACGGCTCCCTGCGCCAATGTCGACGCCCTGGGCGCCACGATCATCGGCGCCGTCTCCGGCATTCTCATCGTCGCAGCCGTAGAATTCATCGACTTCAAGCTCCATATCGACGATCCCGTGGGCGCCGTCGCGGTGCATGGCGTCAACGGTATCTGGGGCACCCTGGCTGCCGGGCTTTTTGCCACCGAGAGCGGCCTGTTTTACGGCGGCGGGTTCAGACAGCTTGGCATCCAGGCGCTTGGCATTCTCGCCATCGCCGCTTGGACGGCAGTCACCGTTTCGATCCTCTTCGGAATTTTGAAGAAGGCGAAGATGCTGCGCGCCGAGCCCGAGCATGAAATCGAAGGCCTTGACCCGACGGAGCATGGCATGGCAAGCGCTTACGCAGACTTTATGATCACCGTCCCGACTCTGGACATCGGCGAAACCGCCGCCGTCTTACCCGGCGGGGCCGTGCCGGCGGAGGTCGCCGTTCAGGTGGAGAACAACGCGCATCCCAACGCGAAGATAACAAAGGTCACCATCATAACGAACCAGGTAAAATTCGCGCGGCTGCAGACGGCGCTTGATGCCATCGGCATCACCGGACTCACCGTTACAAACGTGCACGGTTACGGTATGCAGAAGGGCCACACCCAGGTCTACAGGGGCGTCAAGGTGGAAACAAGGCTGCTGCCGAAGGTGCAGGTGGATATCGTCATCTGCAAGGTCCCGGTCGACACGCTGGTCAAGACCGTCAAGCAGGCCCTGTATACCGGACGGGTGGGCGACGGCAAGATATTCATCTACGACGTCGAGAATGTCGTCAAGGTGAGCACCGGAGAGCAGGGCTTCGCCGCGCTGCAGGACGAATAGCCCGCGCGGACAGACAGATTGCTAAGCTATCTGCAAACGGCGGCCGGCACACCCGGCCGCCGTTTTTCCATGCGCAGCTTTGACAAATCGCCGGCGCCTTTATATAATCTACACGTCAGCGATCAATCAAATTTAGGATAAAGGATGTTGCCGCTATGTCACAGCCCGCTCTAAACGTCAGAAGAGATCCCGCGCAGCCCGGCGCTCTCACCATCGAGTTTCACAACCCGCCGATGAACCAGTTCACAACGGATATCTGGTCGCGCCTCGTCATCGCCCTGCGCGACGCGCGGCACGACGACAGCGTGCGCGTCGTCATCCTGACCGGGGCGGGGGAGCGCGCATTTTCGGCGGGGCTTGCCATGGAAATGCTCGATACGCTCAGCGGCGACGAGGCTGCCGCGCTGATTTACACGCTCGGCTTCGAGGTGCGCGAGGCCATTTATGCTCTCGACAAGCCCGTGATCGCCGCCGTTAAAGGTAACTGCGTCGGCGGCGGGCTCGAGCTCGCGCTGTGCTGCGACCTGATCTATGCCGCCGAGGGCGCCAAATTCATGCTGCCGGAGATGAACATCGGGCTCGTGCCCGGCTGCGGCGGCGCGATCCACCTGCCGCAGAAGATCCCCTTCAACCGCGCGTTCGAGATGATCCTTTTCAGCGAGAAGCTGACGGCTGAGGAGGCCAAGAGCCTCGGAATCGTAAACAATGTCTTCCCGAGGGAAACGTTTGACGACGAGCTGAAAGCCGTCGTCGGCAAGATCCTCGCCAGGCCGCCGCTTGCCGTCCGGGCGCTCAAGCAGCTGATGGCGCACTCGAATCTGTCCGCCGACGACGCCGGCGCGCTGCAGATCGAGCGGCGGCTGTCCGTAGACCTCATGCGTACGCGGGACTTCAGGGAGGCCGTCTCCGCCTTCCGCGAAAAGCGGACCCCGACGTTCACGGGAGAATAAAGGCTCAGCCAGCCGGAACCGACAAAACCGGTTCCGGCTTTTTTTCTCTTTCCTGTAGCTTTTTACGCCGTTCGGGGGTATTACGGGTGAACGGAGGTTTGAAATGAACGAGAAGTCACAGTGCACGGTGACGGACAGCGAGACGGTCATCAGGACATACGCGGACATGGTCTACAAGCTCGCGTTCGCGCAGGTCCATAACAGGACGGACGCCGACGACGTCTTTCAGGAGGTCTTTCTTCGGTACGTCCGGAAAAACCCCCCGTTTGAAAGCGAGGAACACCGCAAGGCCTGGCTCCTCCGCGTGACCGTCAACTGCGCCAAGAGGCACCACGCCGCCGTCTGGCGCAAAAGGACGGTGCCGCTCGAGGCCGAGCTGGCGGCCTATTTGCCGGAGGACCACGGACTCGCGGAATCGCTCGACAAACTGCCGGAAAAGTATCGCGCCGTGATCCATCTCTTCTACTACGAAGGGTACCCGACGGATCAGATCGGCGAAATACTGAAAATCAAGCCGTCCGCCGTCCGCACGCGGCTCACGCGGGCCAGACGGATGCTCGGCGGGCTGCTGGAAGGAGAAACATGATGTTTGCCGATAAATACCGATCGATGTTTCGCGCCGTCGCCCCGGACCCGCAGCTGATCGGCAGGACGCTCCGCCGTCTGAACGGCGGCAAAACAAAACCTAAGAACCGCCCTCGGCCGGCTTGGCTCAGGCCCGTGGTGATTGCCGCCTCCGTACTCGTCTGCCTGACCGCGGTCACGCCCGTCCTCGCGGCGAACGTGCCGGAATTCTACGCGCTCTTGTACGCGGTCTCGCCCGCGACGGCGCAGTTTTTCATGCCGGTCCGGGAATCCTGCGTGGACAACGGCGTCAAAATGGAGGTGCTCGCGACGTATATCCACGCGGACACGGCCGAAATTTTCATCACCATGCAGGACCTTGAGGGCAACCGCGTGGACGCTACGACCGACCTGTACGACAGCTATTCGATCAACCGGCCGTTTGACAGCAGCGCGACGTGCAGCCGCGTTGATTACGACCCCGAGACGAAGACGGCCACGTTTCTCATTTATATCACAGAATGGGGCGGCCGCGACATCCGGGGCGATAAAATGACCTTTTCCGTCCGCTGCTTCATCAGCGATAAGCATGTGCAAGAAGACCTGCCGCTTAGCCTGCCCCTGACGGAGCCGGGCGAGGGGCCGGTGAAAGAGGTTTACTGCTCAGGCTGCGGCGGGCTGAACCTCGGGAATTACTACCCGGACGGCTTTCTGCCCCGGGATACGATCCGGGTGCTTGAGCCGGGCGAGGCCCTGCTGACGCTTGACGAGGGGATCGACGTCACGGGCATCGGATATGTCGACGGGCTGCTCCACATCCAGACGGCGGTGTATGACGGCCTGAAGGGCGACGACCACTGCTGGCTTTATCTGAAGGACGAGGCCGGAAACGAGCGGCAGTGCGATTTCAACCTCTATTTCATCGAATACGGTGAGCCGGGAAACGAGGACACGCGGACGGACTTCTGCGACTTCGTGTTCGATATCCCGCCCGACGAGCTCGGCGGCTGGAAGCTGTACGGGAATGTATACACCAGCGGGCTTTACACGGAAGGCTTCTGGCAGGTGACGTTTCCGATGACCGCAGCCGAAGCGGACGACGAATAGGAGCCTGGCAAAAGGACAGCCCCCGGAACATTCCGGGGGCTGATGTTTTCAGTATTCCTATTGACCGGGTCCGCTGTTATCGTCCGGTTTTCCGCCGTCCGGCGGTCCGAATTCCGGCATTCTGATCTCGTCGACGTTCGGCAGGCCTTCGATGTCCGGGCGCTTGGATTCGGGGCTTGCCGCCGAGCCCGGGAGTTTTTTCCGGGGCGGCTTTTTGCCCTCGTGCTCGCACAGCCAGGCGAAGTCCTCGCCGTCCATCGTCTCGTACTCGAGCAGGTATTCCGCCGTGGCGAGCAGGATGTTCTTATGTTTCGTGAGGATCTCCTCGCACTTTTTCATCGCCGCGTCGAAGATGAGCCGGACCTCGTCGTCGATCGTCGCCGCCGTCTTCTCCGAGTAGCTCTTTGTGTGCGAGAAGTCGCGGCCGATGAAGACGCTGTGGCTGCTGTCGTCAAAGGAGATGGGGCCGAGCTTTTCGCTCATGCCGTATTTTGTGACCATGGAGCGCGCGATGGCGCTGGCCTGCTGGATATCCGAGGACGCGCCGGTCGATATGTCGTCGAGCATCAGCTTTTCAGCTATGCGCCCGCCGAGCGCGAAGACGATCATTTCGAACATCTGGCCCCGGGACTGGAAGGGGCGGTCCTCCGTCGGGCGCGTGACGGTAAGGCCGCCGGCCGCGCCGTGCGGGATGATCGTGATGTGGTGCACCGGGTCGACGTTCTCGAGGAAGTAGCCGGCCACGGCGTGCCCGGCCTCGTGGAAGGCCGTGAGCTTCTTGGCCTTTTCGGTCACGACGCGGCTCTTTTTCTCGGGACCCGCGATGACCTTGAGCGTGGCCGCCTCGACCTCGGTCATCGTGATGAAGCGCTTGTTGTGGCGGGCCGCCAGAAGCGCCGATTCGTTCAAAAGATTTTCAAGGTCCGCGCCGGTGAATCCGGCCGTGCCCTTCGCGATGCTCGCGAGGTCCACGTCGTCGCCGAGGACCTTGCCTCTGGCGTGCACGCGCAGAATCGCCTCGCGGCCCTTGATGTCGGGAAGGCCGACGAAGACCTGCCGGTCGAAACGGCCGGGGCGCAGCAGCGCGTTGTCCAGGATGTCCGAACGGTTCGTGGCCGCCATGACGATGACGCCCTCGTTGGACGAGAAGCCGTCCATCTCGACGAGCAGCTGGTTGAGTGTCTGCTCGCGCTCGTCGTGTCCGCCGCCGAGGCCCGCGCCGCGCTGGCGGCCGACCGCGTCGATCTCGTCGATGAAGATGATCGCCGGGGCGAGCTTCTTGGCCTGGTCAAACAGGTCGCGCACGCGCGAGGCGCCGACGCCGACATACAGCTCGACGAAGTCCGAGCCGGAAATGGACAGGAACTGGACGCCCGCCTCGCCGGCGACGGCCTTGGCTAAAAGCGTCTTGCCGGTGCCCGGCGGGCCGACGAGCAGCACGCCCTTCGGGATGCGCGCGCCGAGCGAGATGTATTTCTGCGGGCCCTTGAGGAAATCTACGATTTCTCTGAGCTCCTCCTTTTCCTCCTCGGCGCCGGCCACGTCCGCGAAGGTCACCTTCTTCTTTTCCTCGCTGGCAAGGCGCGTGCGCGCCTTGCCGAACTTCATGACGGATTTGTCCCCGCCGACGCCGCTGCGGTTCATCATGGCGTTCCAAAGCACGACCATGACGATGATCAGGATGGCGTACGGGAGCAGCTGGAACCACCAGGGCGACTGCCAGCCAACGTCGTAATTGAACGAGAAGTCCTCGTCCGACAGAATCCTGTCCATGATATAAGGCTCGAGGTCCTCGTAGAAAATCGCGGTGTCATAGAGCTTGTGCGTGATGATATCGCTGCCGGTGTCTTTGTACGGTCCCGTCAGCTTCATCGTCAGCGTATTATCTTTAACGACAGCCGCCTCTATCCTGTCGTTCTCGTTTATAACCAGCCGGCAGACATCGGAATAATCGATTTCCGTGCCCTTTTCGGTCTGATTGAAGGTGAGCAGGTAGACAGCCGACACAAGGATGATGAATATCAGCACATAAAACCCGATATCGCGCGGATTTCTGTTTTTTGGCTTCAAATAAAGTTCACTTCTTTCCTGTTAGAATGCCTTACGAATAGACCTCGGGCTTCAGCGAGCCGATATACGGGAGATTGCGGTAGCGCTCGGCGTAATCCAGGCCGTAGCCCACGAAAAACGCGTCCTCGCACTCGTAGCCGACGTAATCGGCCCGGACGGATGTCCGCCTGCGGGACGGTTTGTCGAGAAACGCGCATATTTTAATCGACGCGGGGTCGTACAGCGCCAGGTAGCTTCTCAGATACTCGAGCGTCAGGCCCGTGTCGAGGATGTCTTCCACGAGGAGCACGTGCCGGCCCCTCACGACGTCCCCGAGGGCTTTCGTCATCTTCACCTCGCCCGACGTCGACGTGCCCCGCCCATAGGAGGAGACGGCGGTAAACTCAATTTCACACGGTATATCCATCCGCCGTACGAGATCGGACAAAAAGATGAAAGAGCCCTTCAGGATTCCGACCACCAGCGGCATTTTGTCCGCGTAATCGGCTGCCAGCTTTTCGCCAAGCTCCCTCACTCGATTATGAATCATTTCCTCGGTAAAATATACTTTCTCTATATCATTATTCACGCGGAGTCTCCTCAAAAACTATTTTCAGCGCCGTCTCGCCCGTTTTACAGGTCGCTCTCCGGTCGAAGCCGAGGCCGTAAATCCCAAGAACGCCTTTTTCGTCGGCAATGACCGGAACAAAGGGACGCTTCCGGACGGGTATCCGCGCTTCAATAAACAGCTTCTTTAAGGATTTTGTACCGTTTCGGCCAAAAAGTTCTATTTTATCGCCCGTTTCGCGGGGTCTGATGACAATATTACCACAGATACTATCAAATTTGAATAGAAAAGTAGTGAATGATTTATTAATTTTTTCATTGCAAACCGTTCTTTCGCACGATACGCGAAGCCCCGGCTCCGGCAGCACGCGCCGGACGCCCTCCGTGAGCGCGACGCTTTCAAAGCCGCCGCTCAGCCCGGCCGGCGTCTTCGCGCGTGACCCGGCGGGCGCAAAGACGATATTTCCGTATTCCCTGTAAACCGTCACGGCGGGCAGGTGGAGCTCGCCCGAGACGGTTTCCGACCGGCTCAAATCCAGCACGGCGTCCGTATGCTCAAACGACAGGCCTTCGCCGGCCAGCAGGCGCACGGCCCGCGAGGCCACCGGCCGCGGCAGCGCGCCAAGCGCGCGCGCGTCGAGCGACAGCCCGCGGCGCGCGTCGCTCCGGACGCTCTTTCGTATAAACTCCGCGGCGAGGCCGGACAGATAGGCCTCGTCCTCCCGCAGCAGCTCCGCCGCCGAGGCGGCGTGCTCGGCCATTCGGGGGTTTAACTGCTTCAAAACGGGAATCACCCGCCGGCGGATGAGATTCCGGCTGTACGTCTCGTCCGCGTTGGACGAATCCTCCACATAGGTCAAAGACCGCCCGGACAAAAAAAACAAAACCTCCTCGCGGGTGACCGCGAGCATCGGCCGGATGATGTGGCGGCGGACGGGCGGAATGCCGCCGAGTCCTTTGAGACCCGCGCCGCGCGTCAGATGAAACAGGATCGTCTCTGCATTATCATCTGCCGTATGGGCTGTCGCAATCCTGACGGCGCCGCTTTTTTTCGCCGTTTTATAAAAAAAACCGTACCGGAGCCGCCTTGCGGCCTCCTCGACGCCGAGGCTGTTTTCGCGGGCGTACCCGCCGACGTCCGCGCTCCCGGTGTAAAGCGTCACATCCAGGTCCCGGCAAAGCCGCCCGACAAACCGCGCGTCCCTGTCCGACTCCGCGCCGCGCAGCCTGTGGTTAAAGTGCGCGGCCGCGACGCCGAAGCCGAATTTTTCCTTCAGCTCCAGGAGCGCCGCGAGCAGGCAGACGGAATCGGCGCCGCCCGACACGGCGGCGAGGATCGTGCCCTCCGACGGGAACATATGGTGCTTTTCGGCAAACGCTTCGATCTTGTCCAGCATTTCTTTCCTCTGGGGAGCGGCAGAAACTGCGCGCCCCGCTGAGCGGCGCGCCTTACGGCTCCGAGTGGTGCTTATCGAGCGAGGAGTAAGAGGTAAATTCGGGGATCCACTTGAGTTCGACGGTGCCGGTCTCGCCGCGCCTGTTTTTCAGGATGATGCATTCGGCGATGTTCTGGTGCTCGACTTCCTTGTTGTAATAGTCCTCTCGGTAGAGCCCGAGGACGATATCCGCGTCCTGCTCGATCGCGCCGGACTCGCGCAGGTCTGAGAGCATCGGGCGCTTGTCGTGGCGCGCCTCGTTGGCGCGCGACAGCTGCGATAGACAGATGACGGGGACGTTCAGCTCCTTGGCCATGATCTTAAGCATCCGGCTGATGTCGGAAACGATCTGCGTCCTGTTCTCGCCGGCGTATTTCATGCCGCTTCCGGCCGACTGCATGAGCTGCAGATAGTCGATGACGACGAGGCCGAGGTTGTTGAGCCTGCGGCACTGGGCGTTCATGTCGGCCACGGAGAGCGACGGATTGTCGTTGATCAGAAGGTCGTACGTGCTGAGATTGGAGCACGCCGCGCCGATCTTGCGCCATTCCTCGGCGCTCAGCTGCCCGGACTGCAGCTTTTTCCCGTCGATAAAGCTCTCCGAGGACAAAAGGCGCAGGGCCAGCTGCTCGCGGGACATCTCCAGCGAAAAAACGGCGACCGATTTCCCCGACGTCTTGGCCACGTGCATCGCGATGTTGAGCGCGATGCTCGTTTTGCCCATGCCGGGGCGCGAGGCGATGAGGATGAGGTCGGAGTTGTTGAGGCCCATGATCTTCCGGTCCACGTCCTCCAGTCCGCTCTGAAGACCCGGAAACCGGCTGCCGCTTTTCGAGGCTTCCGCCAGCCGGTCGTAGACGTCGAGCATGATCTTTGAGATCGGTTCGAGGCCCGAGGTGCGGTCCTGACGCAGCGCGTAGATTTTTTTCTCGGCCGCCTCGAGGATCGTCGCCGCGCCGCCCTCACCGTCGAGGGCCATGTTCACGATATCGCTGCCGGAGTCGGCGATGGCGCGCAGGAGCGCCGTGTCCCTCACGATGGCGGCGTATTCCATGACGTTTGCGGACGTCGGCGTGATGTTCACAAGCTCGAGCAGATACGACGCGGACGTCTCGGCCCACACGCCATGGACGCGCATCTGCTCGAGGACGGTGACGGGATCGGTCGCCATGGAGTAGGTGAACATGGAGTAGATGGTCTCAAAGATGTCGCGGTTGACGGACGAATAGAAATCAGAGGCCTTGACGGCGCCCACGACGTCGCCGACGCACCGCGCGTCGATGAGCATGGACCCCAAGACCGCCTGCTCCGCCTCTATGCTGTGCGGCATCTGCCGGCTGATGAGCTCGTCCACAACTTTTATCCCCCAACTGGAATACTCTTTATACGTCGCTTATCCTTCCGTCACAAGCACGTGGATCGTGCCGGAGACCTCGTTGCCCAGCTTGCAGCGGACCTCGTACGACCCGTAGCTCTTGATGTGTTCTTCCAGGACGATCTTGTTTTTCTCGACCGCGATGCCGTGCTGCTCGTGAAGCGCTTCGGCGATCTCCTTGGCCGTGACGGCGCCGAAGAGCTTGCCGGCGCTGCCGGCCTTCGCCGTGACGCGCACCAGGACGCCCTCAAGCTTTTTGGCGGCCTCAAGCGCCTCCGCCTTTTCCGTCTCCAGCTTCTTCAGGCGGGCTTTTTCCTTCACCTTTATGTCGTTCATGTTTTCGGTCGTGGCCGGAACGGCGAGCTTTTTCGGGAGCAGGAAGTTTCTTGCGTACCCGTCTGCAACGTCTACCACCTGGCCCTTCTTGCCCTGACCCTTGACGTCCTGCTGCAAAATGACTTTCATTTGTATTCCCTCCGGTAATGAAATGAGCTGAAGCGACCGCGGCCTGCCTATGCGCTGCCCGTGTAGCTGTCCAGATAATTGTCGATGGCGGCCTGCAGGTCCTTCATGACCTTCTCGATGCTCGACCCGGTCAGCTGCGCGCCCGCGGTGGACTGGTTGCCGCCGCCGCCGAGCTTTTCCATGATGACCTGGACGTTGATGTTGCCGATGCTCCTGGCCGATATGAACAGGTCGCCGTCGCTCTTCGAGATGACGAACGAAGCCTGTATCCCCGCGATATTCAAAAGCTCGTCGGCGGCCTGCGCGATCAGAACGCGGCTTTCCGATTCCTCTGAGGACGCGATGGCGACGCCGGGGCGGTACATGCGCGCGCCCCGGATGATCGAATATTTCTCGATGGTTTCGTCGAAGTCGGATTGCAGAAGGCGTTTGACCTCGATCGTGTCCGCGCCGCAGCGGCGCAGGTAGCCGGCCGCGTCGAACGTGCGGCTGCCGGTCCGGATGGAAAAGCTCTTCGTGTCGAGGACGATGCCGGACAGCAGCGCCTCGGCTTCCAGCCGCAGGATGTCCGTCTGGTCGACGAGATACTGCAGCATCTCGGCCACGAGCTCGGCCGCCGAGGACGCGTACGGCTCGTGAAAGTTGAGCGTCGCGTTTTCGATGTATGTGGCCGCGCGCCGGTGGTGGTCGATCACGACGACATGGTTGCAGGAGAGCAGAAGCTGCTCCGATTCCACCTGCTCGGGCCGGTTGGTGTCGACGACGACGAGCAGGCTCCGGCTGTCGGCCATCAGCATCGCGTCCTGCTCGGAGATGCATGTGTCCTTGTATTCCGGCGTCTGGCTCATCCGCATGAGAAGCCTTTCCGTGACCGCCGAGGACGCGTCGATGACGATGTACGCGCGTTTTCCGCGTTTTCTTGCGATGCAGCACACGCCGATGGCCGAGCCGACCGTGTCGAGGTCTGCGTACTTGTGGCCCATGACGAAAATGGTGGACGCGTCGCTCACGAGCTCGCCGAAGGCGTTGGCCATGACGCGGGACTTGACCTTCGTGCGCTTTTCCATCTCGGCGGAATGCCCGCCGTAAAACTCGAAGTTGAAGCGGTTTTTGACGACCGCCTGGTCGCCGCCGCGCGAGAGCGCCATCTCGATGCTCAGTGCGGCGAAGTGGTAGTTTTCGTTGAACGTCTCGCCGTCCTTGCCGATGCCGATGGAAAGCGTGGCGTGAACCCCGCTGGTCTTGATGTTCTCCCGCACGTCGTCGAGCAGCGAGAACTTATCCTCTATGAAGCCGGCAAGCGCCTGCTCCTTGAACAGGTACAGGTAGCGGTCGCGGTCGTATTTGCACAGGATGCCCTCAGTGCCCGCGATCCAGTCGCTGAGCTTGTCGTCGATGTCCGACAGGATGGCCGATTTTTCCTTTTCGCTCAGATTTTTCACGAGCTCGTCGTAGTTGTCCAGCACGATGATGGAGGCCACAAGGCGCGAGCCCAGATACTCGTCGTACTTGTCGGCATAGTCCGTCACGTCGACCCAGTAGGTCGTGGCCATGATGCTGCCGGGATCGCTGGAAGTGCGGATGAGGCTGCCGAAGACCTTGTACCGGCGGCCGCCGAGCGTCACAAGCTCGGGGCACTCGTTTTTGCCGTCAAGCAGCCACTTCCCGTTGAAGCCGGGGACCACGTCGCCGAGGCGGGCCTCGAAAAAACGTTCCTTCGCGCGGGCCGCCGCGATAAACCGGCTGTTGGACCAGAGGATGCCCTGACTCTGCGGGCTGAATACGACGATGGGCAGGGGGCAGTTTAGAAATGTGTCCTTCGAGGCCGATTCCGTGCTGCTCGCGATCGATTCGATGTATTTGAGCAGTCTGGCCGACCGCCTTTTTTTGGCGATCGGCAGATACAGCGCCAGGAGAAAGACGACGACGATTTCTGAAAGCGCCAGGTATTCGTTGTAGATTCCGAAAAAATAGGTCAGGACGGCGAAAACCGCGAGAAGAAGCAGGAAAAAGCCCATGCTTGGCTGAAATTTCTCAATCAGTTTTTTGTTCACCGTCATCCCTCCGGCTGCAGAGTGTTTTTTACCGATGTTTGATTATATCACAACAAAGCCTGCCGGCACAATAGCAAAGCCGGGCCGACTTGCGCGGACTGGCAATCGGCGCGCCCGCCTCCGAATCGGGATCGGAAGGACGGGCGGGCGGGTGTTCCTGACGGATAATCGCGCGCCGCGCCGGATATACTGGAAAGTACCGGAATTTCGCCCGGCCGCGCGCCGGCCGGGCGCCGGCATCCAGCCTTTCGCTATTGCGAATTTCCTAAAGGAGCGAGTATGAAAGCTATAATCATGGCCGGCGGAGAGGGCACCCGGCTGCGCCCGGTGAGCTTAAACCGGCCCAAGCCGATGACGGAGCTTTTTGACCGTCCCGTTCTGGAGCATATCCTGAAGCTTCTGAGAACAAACGGCGTGACCGAGGCGTGCCTGACGCTCAAATACCTGCCCCGGATGATCACCGACTGGTTCGGCGGCGGGGAGGCGTACGGCGTCCGCCTGGATTACCGGGTGGAGGAGGAGGCGCTCGGCACGGCGGGCGGCGTCTTAAACTGCGCGGACTTCGTCGGAGACGAGGACTTTCTCGTCCTGTCGGGGGACTGTGTCTGCGATTTCGATCTGAGGGCGCTCATGGATTTCCACCGCGAAAAGCGCGCGGAGGCCACGCTTGCGCTATACAGCCACAAGACGCCGCTGGAATACGGCCTCGT
>CAYMLM010000030.1:0-18848 GCA_964391385.1 uncultured Papillibacter sp. | reverse complement strand
CAGCCGTCATGCAAGCTTCTTGTCGACAAGGCCCTCTGGGCTTTGTCGACAGTCTTAACAGCGGGGACCACCCGCTGTTTTTATATTTAAGCCGATGCGGGACCTAAGCGCCCGTTGGCGCGAATTGTTAACGCATAGACAAACTGCTGCGTAAGTGTGATAAAGTCACTGTCCCGTTTCAATAAATCGTTAAAATAGAAGCATATTAAGCAAGGCTCAAGAAATATACACGGGAGGCTACCGGTATGGGTAAAAAAGTAGTGATCGTAGGCGGCGTGGCGGGCGGCGCGAGCTGCGCGGCGCGGCTGCGCAGGCTTGACGAGGAAGCGGAAATCATCGTCATCGAACGGGGCGAATATATATCCTACGCCAACTGCGGCCTGCCGTATCACGTCGGGGACGTGATCAAGGCCAGGAGCGCTTTGATTCTGCAGACGCCCGAGGCAATGGGCAAGAAATACAACACGGACGTACGTATCAAGCAGGAGGTCGTATCGGTCGACCGCGCGGCTAAAACCGTCACGGTCAAGAAAGCCGACACCGGAGAAACGTATACGGAAAGCTACGACATCCTTGTCTTATCGACCGGCTCCTCGCCGGTCAAGCCGCCGATCCCCGGCATCGACTCCGCCCGCATCATGACGCTCTGGACGGTGCCCGATACGGATAAGATCCGGAATTTTGTGCGCGGCGGGACCGTCAGGAGCGCCGTTGTCGTCGGCGGAGGCTTCATCGGGCTCGAAATGGCCGAAAACCTGCGCCACGCGGGACTTGACGTGTCGATCGTCGAGATGCTCGATCAGGTCATGGCCCCCCTCGATTTCGAGATGGCGCAGCTGCTGCACGAGCATATCGAGCGGCAGGGCGTCCGTCTCCATCTGGGCGACGGCGTCCAGTCGTTTGAGGAAAAGGAAGACCAGATCACCGTAACGCTCCAAAGCGGCAAAACGGTTACGGCCGAGCTCGTCATCCTGTCCATCGGCGTGCGGCCGAACGGTGAACTGGCCAAGGCCTCGGGCCTCACGGTCAACGCGCGCGGCGGCATCGTCGTCGACGCGGCGATGAAAACGTCCGACCCCGCCGTTTACGCCGTCGGCGACGTGATCGAGGTGGAGGACTACGTCGATAAAGGCCGTACGATGATCCCTCTGGCGGGCCCGGCCAACAAGCAGGGCCGCATAGCGGCCGACAACATCGCGGCCGTCCTCCGCGGCGACAGCGCCGGAGCGAACGAGACCTACGGGGGCACGCAGGGCTCGTCCATCGCGAAGGTCTTCGAGCTGGCCGCAGCAAGCACCGGCGCAAATGAAAAGACGCTTGTCAAAAAAGGCCTTGTCAGGGGCAAGGACTACGAAACGGTTATCCTTACGCAGAATTCCCACGCGTCGTACTATCCCGGCTCGACGCCGATGACCCTGAAGCTGATCTTCTCCATGGACGGCAGGACGATCTACGGCGCGCAGATCGTCGGGACCGACGGCGTCGACAAGCGCATCGACACCATCGCCGTGACGCTCCGGCTCGGCGGCACGGTCCGTGACCTCAAAACGCTGGAGCTGGCCTACGCGCCGCCGTTCTCCTCGGCAAAAGACCCGGTCAACATGGCGGGCTTCGTGGCCGAAAACGTCCTGACGGGCAAGGTGCGCTTTGCCCCCTGGGACATGGACATCGCGGCCGGCGGCGTCGTTGCGCTCGACGTCCGCGAGGACGTGGAGCTGCAGGCTTACGCGCTGCCGTCCTACAAGCAGATACCGCTCGGACAGCTGCGCTCGCGGCTCGGCGAGCTCGATAAGGAAAGCCGGATCGTCACCTTCTGCGCCATCGGCGTACGCTCATACAACGCCGCGCGCATACTCATGGAAAACGGATTTAAGGATGTCTGGCTTTACCCTGCGGGCACCCGGTTTTACCAGTCGATGCACTATACGGAAACGGAGACCGTGCCGATCAGCAAGCCCGCGGCCATTGAGGACAGCGGCTTTGTGACGCGGCAGGCGGCGGCCGCCAGCGTCCGTCTTGACTGCAGCGGGCTGCAGTGTCCCGGCCCGATCATGAAGGTCTTCGAGACGATGAAGACGATGCAGCCCGGCGAGGTCCTTGAGGTTTCAGCCAACGATCCCGGCTTCTCCAGGGACATCGGCGCGTGGACGCGGCGCACAGGGAATATCCTTCTGTCCAACGAGAAGAGCGGCAAGGACTATATCGCGCGCGTCCAGAAGGGGAAGGGCGCCGCCCAGTCGGCCGGCATTGAAACCTTCAAGGCCCCCGAGGGAAAGACGATCATCGTCTTTTCCGGGGACCTGGACAAAGTCCTCGCGTCGTTCATCATCGCCAACGGCGCGGCCTCCATGGGCCGGCCCGTCACGATGTTCTTCACCTTCTGGGGTCTCAACGTCCTCCGCAGGGGCAACAAGGTCAAGGTCCCCAAGACGTTCATCGAGTCGATGTTCGGCGGCATGATGCCGCGCGGCGCGGGAAAGCTCAAGCTGTCGAAGATGAACATGATGGGCATGGGTACGCGGATGATGAGGGGCATCATGAGGAAGAAAAACGTCGATTCCCTCGAGGAGCTCATAAAAAAGGCCATGGCGAGCGGCGTGCGGCTCATCGCCTGCACGATGAGCATGGACGTCATGGGCATCCGGAAGGAGGAGCTCATCGACGGCATCGACTACGCCGGCGTGGGCACGTATCTCGGCGACGCCGAGGAGTCCAACGTGAACCTGTTCATCTGACCGAGCCCGGCGGAGTTTTGGGCTGAACCTGAATTCAAAAACAGCCGGAAGGGAACCGACCTTCCGGCTGTTTCGTTTTTGTTTTCAAATCCCGCCCGCCGCCCTTTTATGGTATAGGGCTCCGCCCTATGACCCGGCCGGAACAGGATTGGCGCAAAGTCGCGTCTTACGGCTCAAACCCTTCCGCGTCCCAGTCTGCAAACGAGGCGATGTAATGATCGGCAAGAAACCGGCTTTCATCGGGGTGATGGTGCGGCGACGCGTCGAAGACGGACGCGACGGTGAAGCCGGCGGCCTTCGCCGTCCTGACGGCGTAAAACGCGTCCTCAAAGACAACGGTTTCGCGGATGTCCGTCCCGAGAAAGCGCAGCGCCTGCCGGAAGATATCGGGCAGCTCCTTGCCGGCGCCGGCTTCCGTGCACGTAAAAATCCGGCCGAAGTAATCGTAAATGCCCGTCCTTCGCAGCGCGGGCTCGACAAGGTGGCGGTCCGTGGCCGTGGCCAGGCACATTTTGACGCCCCGCCGCCGGAGGGTCTCCAGCATCCCGGAAACGCCGTCCTTGAGCTGCACCTTATTGACGTAAAAATCCGTCAGGATGCCGTTGAAACCGTCGATGATCTCCGCTGCCGACAGGCGGATACCGTACTCCCTGCGGAAGATCCGGGCGACCTGCCGCCCGGTTTTGGACTTGACCTTCTCGTTGAAATCCGCTTTCGGGTCAATGCCGAGGCTTCGGAGGTAGCTTGACGCCACCGAGTCCCACATGTGCATGGAATTGAGAAGCGTACCGTCCAGGTCAAAAATCGCGCCCTTGAATGCTGCCATAATGTCTCCGTTTTTTTTGCCTTGAGGGCTTTTTTGGTAATTGCTTTTTCTATTATGCCTGATTGTCCCGGTGAATGCAAGGGCGCGGCCGAAAAAGAGGGAAACGCGCGGCGGCGTTCCCCTGTCATTTAGATTTAACTGTTACGAAGTAAAACTGCATCTTACGTTACGGCCGGTTAAGGGTCGCTGTCATCACATGCCGGAAGCGATATATTCAGGATGAGTGCTTTACCCGGAGAAAATCACACGGCGGCGTACTCCGATTCCTTCAGGCTCTCAATCACGTCGGCGGCTTTGTCCTTCCACATGATCACGAGGCTGCCGTTCAAAACGGAGATCTCGCCCGGCGCTCCCGTGAATTCGTTGCTCACGCCGACAGAGTGAAGATTGTCGAGCTCGGCGTTTGTGAGCGGGTATTTGAGTCCCTTGATCGTGACGCCGTGCGCCGCCTCGCCGGTGCAGAAGACGGAAACAACGCCGCTTTTCTCCGCATCGAAACGCATGCCGCCGTTGTGGATGACGGTGACGGCCGTCCCGCCGCCCAGCAGGTACCCATGCGCGTTTTTCGAGGCGATGTACGACAGCGTCTGGATATTGGCGTACGTGTGATCCAGCCGTCCGCCCAGCCCGCCCAGGATGACGAACGTCCGGAAGCCGCGCCGGAGCCCCTCGCCGACGGCAAGCAGCATGTCGGTCTGGTCCTTCTCGGTCGGGTATTGCACGACGTTGGGATGGTTGGGCTTCCTGCTCAGCGAGTCAAAATCGCCGACGACGAGATCGGCTGTGACAGACAGGTTTGACAGATGCAGGTAGCCGGCGTCGGCGGCGATGACGTAGTCGTGCTCGGTCGGCTCGAGCGTCAGCTCGTCGATCAGCCCGGCGCCGACGATATAACAGATTCCATTCATGGCAGGCTCTCCGTTTGTCCAAAAATCACAGCAGAATGGCCGCATGTGTCCGACGGACCCAAACCGTCCGTTCGATGCGCCGCCCCGCCGTCACAGGCGTCCTTCAATATTTCCGGCGATATGTTCCCGCGTTACAGTATATTCGGCGGCTGTCTTTCGGGATTTCCGGCGCCCGGACGGCGTGCTGTATTCATACGTTTAGTATGGCCGGATTTTAGCAGAATTTTCACGGCAACTCAATAATAGCATAAATAAATACCCATGAACAGAACGCCGGTCACATCGGACGGCGTCTTTGAATATTATATAGGATGGGATGCCAAATAATCGTAAGGAGGATATGCCGATGGAGCCAAATCCTATATTTGATAATCCGAAAATCTCGGGCGTCATTGTCAACGACATCAATTACGTTCCGGCAGACGGCGGCGAATATGACCAGCCGTACGACGGAGAGCTCGGCGAGGGAGATATGGATCTGGACCGGGATATGGAGCTGCAGCCCGATGAACAGGAGGCCGACGGCTTCGTGCCCGGCCATCCGTTCGGCGACAGGATGGAAGACATTGTTTTCATGCCGTGCGAGGAATACAGGGACATCACCGTCAACAAGATCCATTTGCACAGCGAAGGACGGCTCCTGAACGTCAGGATCCGTCTGAGCGGGGTCATGCGGGGCCGCCGAATCAGACTGGCCGTCCTGATGTACGAAAACGACGGCGACGGCAAGCGGCTGGGCGGACTGAGAGTCGCCGAGGTGACCGTGCCGGGCGCGCACGGCTATCAAAGAGAGCTCGCCGTAGGCGATTTCTGTTTTGTCCTGCCCGAGGAGGACATCTGTGTCAACGGCAGCGAGGTCACCATTCAAATCATCGCCCACTACGCGTCGTTCAACCGGGACGTCCCGCCCCTCAGGTAAAGCGAGCGCGACTCGGGCTACATAGGGCGGCCCGAGCTCTGATGGCAGGAATAACGAGATGGAAAAAGGCCGGGAATTCCGGCCTTTTTTATGCACAGACATTTGAAATTTGTAACACGCCAACGCCGCGCGATGCAATCATGTTCGCTCTTATACAAATGTTCTTGACGATGCCGCACAGTATCTGGTAAGGTTTAGATACTTGTGAGTAAATTGTAAATCGGCGATTTTCCGAAATAGGCGTATCCGCAGGCGGATACGCGCGACCGCGCGATAAGAGTCGGCCGTGCGGCGAAACCGGGCCGCGCGGTGCGGCAGACAGGGAATTTCCGGGGCTGGAGGGAGAAAAGTTGTTCTGTATAAACTGCGGGAAAAAACTAAACGAGGGCAGCCGGTTTTGTCCGGGCTGCGGCAAACCTGTAAAACCCGGCGCGGCCACGTCCGAAACGCCGGCGGCCGCATACGAAACAGCACCGGCTGGCGCGCCTGAAACAGTGCAGGCCGCCATACGCGAAGCACCGGTATGCGCGCCTGAAACGGTTAATTCGAAAAAGCCGGACAGGCCGGACAGACGGAAAAAGCTCGTCCTGCTGATCGTCTGCATCGCGGCCGTCGTCGCGCTCGGCGCGGCGGCCGGCGTGCTCGTGTGGCTGAATACCGGCCCGAGGCTGACCGACCGTCTGCTGTCGCGGGGTGAAACCTGTCTGTCCGAAAAAAACTATGGAGAGGCGGAAGCCGCCTTTATTAAGGTCATTGAAAAAGATCCGAAAAACTCGGACGCGTATCTGGGTCTGGCACATGTCTACATAGGGCTGGACGATGCGGACAGAGCCATTGACGCGCTGAGGGACGGCATAAAGGCGGCCGGCGATATCGACGAGCTGAGCGAGATGCTTGAGGAGCTTGATGCCGGCAGCGGGGTGGACGAGGCCGGGCAGATTGACGATTGGATGTCGCAGGCCGAAGATGCGTATGACGTCGGCTACTATGACGAGGCCATTGAACTGTATGAAAAGGTGGTGGCAGTTCAGCCGGGCAATGTGGATGCCGTTCTCGGACTGGCTGAAGCCTGCTCGCAGGCCTTCAGGTTCGACGATATGATCGACGCCGTCAAAGCGGGCATCGAAGCCGCGCCGGAAGCGGAGGAGCTGTACTACTGGCTGGCCGACTATTACTACCTCAACGGCTACTATTCGGACGCAATCGATGTGCTGCAGGCCGGCTACGACGCCACGGGTTCTGAAGATATGCTGGATGAAATCGATGAGATTGAAAGCACCCAGACAGAAACCGGGGGAATCCCCGAAGAGGCCTTGACGGGGTCTCCGGGAGGTACAATGACTGAAACAGGATTTTTCGACCCGAATTTTGATTACGCCGCCAATCAGACCTACAGCGTTGCCTACATAGTATACGGCGTCGGCCTGCTGTATGACAGTTTCAGCGATATGTTCAGTAAATGGGCCGCGCGTATCAACTGCGACTACACTTATATTGCAATGGATAACTACGATGCCGACGCTTATATTTCATTGATTGAATCTTACGCGGCGCAGGGCATAAACGGCTTTCTGTTTGATCCTGATATCACCTTTTACTCCCGGATTGTGGAGATCATGGACGAGTTCGGACTTCCCTGGCTGGGCGTCATGGCTTCCCCGATGGATGAGTACGGCAACCTTATTCATCCGACTGTTACCATCAATCATGACAGAATGGGAACGGATATGGCGTTTTGGGCAATCGATTACGCGCAAAGAACGTGGCAGGATGCCCTCGATAACGAAATCGGAATGATTTCAGTCGATTTCTCGGTCGTTCCACTCATTCACGAACGGACAATAGGCGCTATGAACGCGTGGAATCAATCCTATCCGCAGCGGGATGGGCAATTTTTTACGGCGGATGCGTCTGGCTTGGGTATGATCGATTCCGACACGGGCTATGATATTGTTTCAGCCGTCATTGCCGCCAATCCCGGTATTAAATATTGGCTCATCTGCGCATGCTTCGACGAATATGCGGTTGGGGCTGTGCAGGCGGCCGAGGCTTTCGGTATCGAAAACAATTGCGTTGTCGTATCCTGCGGCGGCACCGGCTTGATCGAACAGTGGGACAGCGGCGGGGACAGCTGCTGGAAAGCGGCCGTCTATACGGATGTAAGCCTGTACACCGAACCAATGATCTGCGGCCTTTACGCCATGATGAGCGGGCAGGCGACGGCCGAAACGCTCTGGCCGGAGTGGGTCGATACGGCGGCGGGGGATCATTATGCCACGCTGAATCCTCCCAGTATGGTGATAACGCGGACGAATTATCAGGAGTATCTCGAATGGGTCGACGCCTATACGGGACAGGATGTCTATGATTACCCGTACGGCGGCACGCAGTATCCCCCCAGGGAGACGGCGGATTATTGACGCAGCCCGGCCGGAGGGCCGTTGAACCGAACAATGAAACCGCGGAGGCCGTCAGCCGAACGGCCCCCGCGGCTTTTTGCGTCAAATCACTGCGCCTCCATCGATTTGAGCTTTGCCAGCAGCTTCTTTCTGTATGCGAAGAAGATCACAAGCGCGACGGCGATCGGCGCTACCATGACCCGGTACATAACCGCGTACCCGACCGCCTCGCTGCCCGTACTGTTTTCGACGGCCGTAATCACGAGACCCGCGAGCGGCGGGCCGATCAGGTAGCCGGAATCCATGCCGATGAAGTTCGTGTTGCTGGCCGCCCCGCGCTGGTTCGGCGGGACGAGCTGCATGCACAGCGTCATGATAAGCGGGACGCAGATGCCGTAACCAAAGGCGCTTACCGCGCCGGCGATCAGAAACATGGGCAGCGTTTTGCAGAAGCTGATGAGGACAAACGACGCGGCAAAAAGGACGAAACCCGGAATGATGGTCTTGTCCAGGCCGTATCTGTCGGCGATTTTGCCGCTGATCGGCCGCGATACGAGAAGACAGACGGCGTAGGAGGTAAAGTAAAGCCCTATATTCTCGACGCCCTGCAGTCCGCCGAACAAAGCGAGGAAATACGAGATGCTCGAATACCCGACGGCGACAAACAGCGTGATGACGGCCGGCACGATCACGTCGGGCACGATCACCCGGTTCAGCTGTATTTTAAAGCGGGAATGCCTCACGGGTGTGCTCGACTTGAGCTGCAGCGTCAGCGCCAGGCACAGTCCCAAAAGCGCCGCGACAATGAAGAAAGTCGCGTTATATCCCAGCAAGTCCGTCAGGTACAGTCCGACAGACGGCCCGACGGCCGTTGCCAGCGCGTTCCCGAGCGAAAAGATGCTCAGGCCCGAGGCCATCTTGCCCGGCGGCAGGGCGTTTGACGCCATGGCCATGCTCAGGGGGATCGCGACGCCGACGCCCAGGCCGTGGATCAGCCGAGAGATGATAATGAGCGTGACGCTTTGCGACAGGCCGTAACCGACGAAGGCCACGACGATCAGGCCGATCGACAGCGTCAGCAGCCTGCTTTTACTGAAGTAGTCCATCGCCGGCCCTGCGATCGGACGGATGCCGAGCGCCGTGATGGCAAACATGCTCGATACGACGCCGACGACCGCGGCCGTCGCCCCCAGGCTGTCCGCGAACTTCGGGACAAGCGTATTCATCATGAACTGTCCCATGCTCAGGAGGAAGTTGATGACCGTAATACGGACGAATTTAGTATTCCAGATTTTCTCTTCTGTTTGTCTGAGTGTGTCTGCCATTCATTTTTCCTTTTCCTCAGTACTCCGACGTCTTTTTATTAACGCTCAGACAGAGCGGCGTGGCCTCTGCCGGGCGTTCCGATGAACGCGCGGGACGCTTTACATAAAAGAAATATATCGCCCGGCGGCCCGTTTGTCAAAGTGTAATATTCAAAGAGACGCGCGGCCGGGACGCTGCGCCGGCCGACAAGCGGGAGCGCAGGCTCCGCTATACGGTATGACTTCTGCGTATTCTTGACTGGACTGCATATATCTGCTAACATTGATTTGATTAGAGGATCCGCGGACGGCTGCGCGCGAGACCTGAAAGCGTCTCCGGCATCCAATCTGTTCATCTGGCTTATATCATATAAAGGGGAAGCTGTCCTATGTATTGCAGGAGCTGCGGCGCCGAAAACAAGGAAACGAGTCAGTTTTGCATCCAATGCGGCGCGCCGGTGAACGCGGCCGCGCGGGAAACGGCGGTTTATTCCAATAACATTTACGATGAAAAAAAATACGGCACGCGGTACGCCGCGGCCCAGGCCGCTTCCGCGCATGCCGCCGTCAAAAAAAAATCTGCAACAGGGAAAAGGACGGCGGTCGTCGTCATAATCATCGCGGCGGTCCTTTTGCTCGCCGGTGCGGGAGGCGTCTTATATTATCTCAATTCCGGCCCGAGACTTGCCGAAAAACAGTCCGGGCTGGGCAGCCGGTATCTGACCGAAAAGAAGTACGACGAGGCGGTCAAAGCTTACGAAAAAGTCCTTGAAATCGATCCCGACGACGAGGACGCGTATCTCGGCCTTGCGGCCGCGTACGAGGCCGGCGGGGATTCCGAACGGGCGGCCGACGTCCTGGACGACGCCCGCCGCGCGCTGCCGGACTCCGGGAAAATCGTCAAGGAGCTCGCGCGGCTCTATTTGGCCATCGGGGACGAAATGCTGCAGGACGAAGCGTATGACGACGCTGCCGGCGCGTATGAACAGGCGGTTGATCTGTCGCCGGAGGACGAGGACGCGTATGCCGGCCTGCTTGAGGCATATATCGGACTCGGCGACGGAAAAAAGGCGCTTGAGTTGCTGGAAAGCAACGAGGCGCTGCTATCGGACGCTCAGGAAGCTTACGTAACCGTCGCTGTCCTGCATCTGGAGCAGGACGACGCGGAGGGCGCGGCCGGTATACTTGAGCGGCTCTACGAGGACACCGGTTCGTCGGATTTTGTCTCCCGCCTGACGACTGACGATTTTATCCGGCTGTGCTCGCACTACGGGCTGGCCGTCCGCGACGGCGTCCTGACCGAGTACACAGGCGATGACGCCGTGTGCGAGATCCCGGGCTATCTGGGGATCACCGAGATCGGAGACGAGGCGTTTTACATGTGCGGTTTCCTCACGTCCGTCACAATTCCGGACGGTGTCACGCGCATCGGCGATTACGCGTTTTATAACTGCGGCAGTCTGACGTCCGTCACGATCCCCGACAGCGTCGCCGACATCGGCGACGGCGCTTTCGAGGGATGCGGCAGCCTGCCGTTCGGTCAGGAGGACGATGCGGAGCCCTGGTCCGAAAACGCCGCCGGGGATTATATCCTGCCGGACAGCGACGCGCGGTATTACAGCGCCGGCGAGCTGATCGGCCTTGACTATGAGAGGCTGTTTCTGGCCAGGTACGAGATCTTTGCCCGTCACAACTGCCTGTTCACCGTCACCTGGGTGCAGGATTACTTCAATGCGCGCCCGTGGTATTTCGGCTTTGTGCCGTACGACAACTTCGATGAATATGTTTTGAACGACTACGAATGGCGGAACCTGCAGCTGCTCCACGAGCAGGAGCGGCAGCTGACGGGCTTTTTCATCATCGACAGCGACAGCCGGTATCTGACCGCCTTCGATCTGCTCGGGCTCGGCGACGAAGAAGCGTGCCTGGCCAGAAACGAGATCTTCGCGTGGCACGGGAGGCTGTTCGACGTCGATTGGATCCGGACCTATTTTGAAAATTGCGAATGGTATTACGGCTACATCGACGCCGACAGCTTCGACAGAAGCGTCTTAAACGATTTCGAGCTGCAGAATATCGATACGATCATGGACTATGAAAAACGGTTTGATTGAGGTTGCCGGCGATGCATAAAATCAGTAAAATGACGTGGATTGTCCTTGTCACGGCGCTTGTGTGCGCCGGTGTGATCGCCGCGGCCATGCTCTGGAAGCCCGCCGAGCAAACCGCGCTGGCGCTGGGCGCGTCCGGCGGGGGCGCGGACGCGGCCGCTTTGCAGTTTGACGGCAAGTCGGAAAAGCCGACGGCGTCGGACCCCGACGAAACGGACGGACCCGACGCGCAGACCGCCGACCCGGCCGGCGCCTCGGACGGGCCGGAGGAAACGGCGGATACCGCGCCGCCCGAAGATCAGAAAGTCGTCGTGATCGACGCCGGCCACCAGGCCCGCGGCAACAGCTCGCAGGAACCGATCGGGCCGGGCGCGTCCGAGACGAAGCCGAAGGTCAGTTCCGGGACGACGGGCGCGTTTACGGGTATCCCCGAATACGAGCTCAACCTTCAGGTCGCCCTGATGCTGCAGGCGGAGCTGGAGAGGCGAGGCTACGCCGTCGTCATGGTCCGCACGACAAACGACGTGGACATCAGCAACAGCGAGCGGGCAAAGCTCGCCAACGACGCCGGTGCGGACGCGTTTATCCGCATCCATGCCAACGGCTCGGAAAACCCTTCGGAAAACGGCATCCTGACGATCTGCCAGACAGAGCGGAACCCGTACAACGGCGAGCTTTTCGCGCAGTGCCACGCGCTGAGCATGGCGGTGCTCGACGGCATGACGGAGGCCACGGGCGCGAAAAAAATTGGCGTCTGGCAGACCGACACCATGAGCGGTATCAATTGGTGTACAGTCCCCGTGACGATCGTCGAGATGGGTTTTATGACAAACGAAAAAGAGGACAAGCTGCTGGCGACCGACGCGTACCGCGAGCTGCTCGCGCAGGGCATCGCGGACGGTCTCGACAGCTTTTTCAGCGAGGCGGGGGAGGAGATGCCGCCGGAGCTGACCGCTCTGGAGGCGCAGGTCTCCGCGCTGCTCGGCGACCTGTCGAGCTCCTGGGACGTATACGTCGAGCGGCTGGACGACGGCGCGTTTTTACACTGCGGGCATAAGCTGCCGGACGACGGGCGTATGGTCTCCGCGAGCATCATAAAAATTTTCATCATGGGCGCCGTCTGCGAGCAGGCGAGCCTCGGACAGCTCGACGAGGACGACGTGGAGGCCGATCTTGAGCGGATGATCACGGTCAGCGACAACGACGCCACGAACAGGCTGATCCGGCTGCTCGGCGGCGGCGACGCGGAAAAGGGGTTCGAGGCGGTCAACGCTTTTGCCCGGAGCATCGGCTGCTTCGATACGGAGCTCAACCGGCTGATGCTCGACTGGGACGGGGGGCTGGAAAACTACACGACGGGCAAGGACTGCGCGGTATTCCTGAGACTCGTTTACGAGGGCGGCTGTGTCGACCGCGCCTACTCGGCCAAAATGCTGTCCCTTCTGAAGGCGCAGCAGAAAAACGAGGGTATGCTGTGGCCTCTGCCCGAGGAGCTTGAGGTTGCCGGCAAACCCGGCTTCATCTCCGGCGTCAGCGTCGGCGACGTCGGCATCGTCTTCCTCGACGGCGCGGACTACGTCTTCTGCGCGATCTGCAACGACCCGTACAATGACAGCGGAGCCCGTCAGATGATTTCCGATCTCTCCTCGGCCGTCTACGATTATTTCAGCGCGCAGACCGCCGCCGGCGGGACGGAAGCGGCGCCGTCACCCGGCGCGGCATAGCCTGCCTGCGCGCTATCCGGCATTTTTTCAAATAATATAGCCGCGGAAGTCAGCTGTGACGTCCGCGGCTTTTTTCGCGCTGAAATATGGCATACATCATTGTACAATGAGGTGCGTCAGCCTGCGGGCGATGCGCTCGCTTGCGAACGCAAAAAAGCCGGGAACGGTCAGTGGCGTACTGATCGCTCCGGCTTTTTTGCGCGGTCCCGGCGGCCTCGAAGCCCGCCGGGACGTATCGCTGGGCAGCCTTTGTGAGGCAGCGTTCACGGGGTGCTAAGCACTGATCGCTGTAATTTCATCAAGGACAGGAGCAGGCGTTTGACGAGCGTTTTGGCTATCTGCACCTTGTACTTCGTCGCTTCGAGCGGCATCGCGTCAACAACGGCGGCCTCGCCGGCCTCGGCCGCTAAGTCCTCGCTCAGAGGCTTCCCGGCCAGGACCTTCTCGGCCTTCGCCGCGCGGACCGGCCTCGGCGCGACGGCGCCCAGGCAGACGCGCGGTGAGTCCGTGCCGACGAGCACGGCGCAGTTGACGATGGGGAAGTCGATCGACTTGCGGAAGGCAAACTTGGAAAAGGCGCTTTTCGACCCGGCCGGCGGCTCGGGAATCACGATCTCCGTGATGATCTCGTCGCGGCCCAAGACGGTGCCCCCCGGTACGCGTACCTCGAAGAAGTCCTCGGCCGGAATGGTCCTGAGGGTCGTGACGACGCTGGCGCCGAGCGCGATGAGCGCGGGCGCGACGTCGGACGGATGCACGTTGTAGCAGCCGCAGTTGAGGCAGCGCCGCGCTTCGGCGAGGGCTTCCTCCTGTGTGGCCGTCGAGGAGTCCTCCACATCGATCCGGCGTTTCTCGACGTCGAGCTCGTGCAGCGCAAGCGGCTCTTTGACCTTGACGCCCTCGGCGTCGAAGCTGAGAGCGGCCTGCTGCGGCTTTGCGCCGCCGGCGTCGACGCCGAGGTAGCTGTTGATGCCGAAGGCCGCTTTGCGGCCGGTCGCGATGGCGGCTATGGCAAGGCCCGGCCTCACGGCGTCGCCCGCGCCGAATATGCCCTCGCGGGAGGTCATGGCCGTCTCCTCGTCGACGTCGAGATAGCCGCGGTAAAGCTGAATTTCGTATTTCTCGCCGAAATAGCTGAGGTCGACCTTCTGTCCGGTCGCCAGCATGATGTTTTCAGCTTCGACGACGGTCTTTTCGCACGCGTCATACTGGGGGTTGAACGCGCCCTTGTCGTCCCAGGGGGACGTACAGCGCTGGAGCTCGATGCCCCGGGCGACGCCGTTTTCCTCGATGACCTTTGAAAGGCCCCAGCCGGGCATGACGAGAATGCCCTCCTCCTCGGCGCGCGCAATCTCCTCGGGGCTTGCGGGCATGCGGTCCCGCGGCTCGAGGCAGGCCAGGGTCACTTTTTTCGCGCCCAGGCGCTTGGCAGACATCGCCACGTCCATCGCGACGTTGCCGCCGCCCATGACGAAGACCTCCTGGCCGATTTTCCCTTCCATCCATTTCTCGATCTCCACGAGGAAATCGAGGCCGAAGACCGTGAGGTCCTCGCCGGAAATACCCATGACGGGGCGCTTCCAGGTGCCGGTGGCGTACAGGACGCTGTCGAAGCTCCGCTCGAGCTCCTCCGGCATCACGTCCGTGCCGATTTTCGTGGCGAGCCTGAATTCCACGCCCATCTTTTTAAAGATGCCGATGACGCGGCGGACGAGGTCCTTCGGCAGGCGGTAAGCGGGGATGGCGTACATCAGCATGCCGCCGGCTTCCTCCTTGCTGTCGAAGACCGTCACCTTGTTGCCCGCCTTGCGCAGGTAATACGCCGCGGTCAGGGCGGCCGGGCCGGAGCCCACGATGGCGACCGATTTGCCGGTCTCCGTTTCGGGCGGCGCGTAGAACTTATCGGAATTGTCCAGGATATAGTCGCCCAGCGTGCGCTCGACGCCGTTGATCGACACGCTCTCGTCGGTCTGGTTGCGGTTGCAGCCGTTCTGGCACGGGTGAGCGCAGATGCGGCCGGTAATCATCGGCAGGGGATGGACCGACAGGAAGAGCCTCGCCGCGCCGTCCCAATCGCCTTCGCGCAGCCTGGCGAAATAGCCGGGGATGTCGGTCCCGGCCGGGCACTCCCGCGTGCACGGCGTCGGGCCGACCTTGACGCCGCCGAAGATGGAGTGGTAGCGGTTGTCCCCGAGAATGGCGAAGCATTCGTCGCCGCCCTTGCGCAGGCAGTTGAAGCGGTTGTCCGGCTTGCGGAAGTACCAGCAGCGGTTTAACTGCGCGATATTGCCGGCGATGGACGCCATGTTGCGCACGTTCGGCGTCGCGGCGGCCTTGGCCGCCTGCGCGAGCGCCGTGTATTTCTCCCCGATAACAGTGTTTTCGGCGATGTCCGCCAGGCGCGTAAGCGCGCCGATTTTGAGCGTGCCGCCGTCTTCCCTTATGTAATCGAGGCCGGGGATGGACTTGAGGTTGACGACCGTATCCGGGTGCTCCGTCAGGATATTGTCCTTGAGCGTGCCGAGCAGGTCCGTGCCGCCGGCGTTCAGGGCGACCTTGACATTCCGGCCGAGGGCCGCGGCGGCCTCCTCGAGCGATTTGGCGTTTATATGTTTAAATGGTTTCATTTATTGACCTCCTTACGCCTTGCCGAGCGCCTTGAGCACCTTGTCGGGCGTCGCGGGCGGGTCGACCCAGACGCCGATCGCGTTGTGGATGGCGAGGATGACCAGGTGCGTGTTGGCAAGCGAATGACTGATGCCGTTGGCTCCGTATGCGGCGTTGCCGGCGCGCGTCTCAAGCAGCTCGTGCTGTACGGGCGGTATGTCGAGAATCGTCGGCTTTTTGTATTCGATCATGTTGTTGTTGAGCTTGACGCCCGTGCGCGCGTCGTAAAAGTAATCCTCCAGCAGCTGGCAGCCCTGGCTGAAGAACATGACCTGATCGATCTGGCTTTCCAGCGAAATCGGGCGCATGACCTTTCCGGGATCGATCGCGACGCCGAAGCGGAGGATCTCCACCTCGCCCGTCTCGGTGTCCACAGCCACCTCGCAGTAGGCCGTGTTCATCGTGTCGAGCTTTTTGCCCATTTCTCCCGTCACCCACAAAGCCGTGGGAGGCATGCCGGAGAACGTCGCGAACAGGTTTTTCGACGTCGCCCGTTTGAGCGGGACGCCCTTGTCGGGCTCGGCCTTGATGATGACCTTACCGCCCACGAGATCAAGATCTTCGGGTTTGAGGCCCCTGAACGGGCCGGGCTCCGGGGCCGGAGGCCCGAAGTGCATCGGCGGGGGCGGATTCTCGGCGTAAGCGATGGCGGCCTCGAGGATGCGCTGCTTCAGGATGTTGGCGCATTCCTTCATGACCCACGCGGACGCCGTCGTGCCGTCCGAGCCGCCGCCGACCGGCGTAAAGGCCTCCCTGTAATCGAAATCGATGCTGACATCCTCATATTCGAGGCCGAGCTCCTCGGCCACGACCATGGCGTTGCACTCCACGGCGAAAACGCCGAACAGCGGCCCCTGCGTCGGCATGTGCACGACGCCGTCGCGCAGCTCAAGCTTGGCTTCGTAGCCGGAAAACGAATGGCGCGGGCACATCTGGTACCGGAAGCTCATGCCGTGCAGTCTGCCGTCGGGCAGCTTTTTTGTGCCCATCGGATGCCAGTCCCAGTTCATGAGCTTCTTGCCCGCCTCAATGCAGGCCTCGAAGCTGGGAACGGGATTCGGGTCCTCCTTGGAGGTCGGCCCGTGCAGGTTCAGCCGCGCGATCTCGATCGGGTCTTTTCCGAGCTTTTCGGCAATCAGATGGATTGCCGCCGTTATCGTATCCCAGTTGAAGGGACAGTGCTGTCCGCTGACATACATCATGCCGCGGTTCGAGTCGACAATCTCCATGCGCTGACTGATGTTCGGGCATTTGATCGTATTGTACGGACCCTGCTTCTGGTCGCCCGTATGGCCGAAGCTCGAGCTGCCCCATACGCCGGCGTCCGCGATCGAAAAGTCGTCGACAGCCGTGATCAGGCCGTCGGACTTGAAGCCGACCTTCATGTGGATATAGCGCTCCGTCATGATAAAGTCGAACGTTTCCTCCCGCGTATTCATGCACCGGACGGGCCGGCCGGTCCGTTTGGCGAGCAGCGGCGTGATCTCCTGGGATTTTCGCAGGCCCCAGTCGCAATATTTGCCGCCCATGAAAACGCCCTCCTGGACCGTCTTCTCAATGGGCATGTCGTACATTTTCGATATCGCGCGCCGCTCCCTGACGGCGCCCTCGATGTGCAGGGTCTTTCCCTCGCCGTGATAGAAGTCGTCCGACCACCACGCCACGGAGCCGGAGGGGTTGGGCATGTGGGAGGCGAAAGCGGGCAGATACACGTCGTACTCGACAACGTCGTCGGCTTCCCTGAAGCCCGTTTCGACATCTCCGGCATAGACGTTTGAATAGTAGACGTTCCCTTTTTTCGGAGGATTGTCGCTGTTTCTGCCCGGCGGGCCGAAGGACGGTGCCTCCCTGACCCACGGCCGGATTTCGGGCGCTTCCGGCTTTCTGCCTTCGAGGACGTCAACGACGTGGGGGAGTATTTCCCACTCGACGTCGAGCTGGCGGAGCGCCTGCTCGCAGATGTCCTCGCTTTCCGCCACGACGATGACGGCCACCTCCGCGCCCTCCTGATCGGCGAGGTTGTCAAGCCACGCGCGGTTGGACATGAAGCTTTCCCCGAAGCTTTTTATGCTTTTGATATCCTCGTCTTCCCAGGTGACGATATCCACCACCCCGGGAAGCGCTTTGGCTTTTGTGGCATCCACGCGGACGACTCTCGCATTGGCATAGGGACTGCGGAGGAATTTCGCGTGGAGCATGTTCGGCACGACAAAATCGATGCCGAACTTCGCGACGCCCGTCGCGAGGGCATAAGACAGCTTGCCGGGAAGATTTCGTTTCCCGACGACCCGGAAGTTTTCCCGCTGTCCGTTTGCACCGGCTAAATCTGCCATATGCTTACGCCTCCTCCGACATTTTCATCGCCGCTTCCAGGATCGCCGTGGAGTGGCGCGGGTATGTACCGCAGATACAGATGTTGCCCGCAAGCGCCTCGCGGATCTCCGCCTCGGTCGGATGCGGGTTTCGGTCGAGGAGCGCCTTGGCCGTGACGAGGAAGCCCGGCGTGCAGTAGCCGCACTGCATGGCGTCCCACTTGCAGTAGGCGTCGATGAGCGGCTTCCACTTCGGGTCCGCCGCGATGCCCTCGATGGTCATGATCGATTTGCCTTCGCATTCCAATGCGAGCGTCGTGCACGCGAGGACGGCCCGGCCGTCCATGATGACCGTGCAGGCGCCGCACACGCCCCGGTCGCACATGTGCTTTGTGCCCGTGAGACCCAGACGGTACTGGAGCGCGCGATGAAGCGTCCAGTGCGGCTCGACGAGCACCTGGCAGTCGCGGCCGTTGATGTGCAGCAGGACGATCTCGGGCAGCACGCCGCCCGGATGCTCAAGCGCGCAGTGGTCCTGCAGATCCTGCAGGCCTGCAAACGCGCTCCCGCAGGTGGGGCAGCGGAACTCGCCGAGCATGGCCGGCATGGCGTTGATCGCCTTGGTGGAAAGCGCCTGCGCCGACTCAAGCGAGAAGGCGACCCCGGCGTCGGGCGAAGCGCCGCCGCGAACGCCTTTTACGGTTTCTTCGTGGTTCATTGATAACCCTCCTTGGACTGACTGATTGTTTACTTTAAGAATATACTAAGATGAGCGATAAATCAACCAAAAGCACAAAACTCAAGGAGAGTTTTGTGCTTTTGTCACAGAATCGGCGGCCGTCCCGGCATCGACGCGGCCACCGGCGTGCCAATGTGAATATTTTACTGGAAACATAAAGCGGTTAAGTCAATAGATGGATGCCGCCAGCGCGCGCGCTTTTTC
>CAYMLM010000029.1:0-19080 GCA_964391385.1 uncultured Papillibacter sp. | reverse complement strand
GAGATAATGAGCGGTGACTGGAGTTCAGACGTGTGCTCTTCCGATCTCATACATGTTCGTGATGCCTTCTCTTTCTCTTAACATTCAGTATATCGCACGGCGCCGGCCAAATCAATCGATTGTCGCGGCGTTTCATTTGTTTGGGACAGCGGCTCCGGCCGCGCTTCGCGTCAGCTCGCGTTTTTAACGGCGCAGGTTGTTGGCCAGTCCTTCCATGTCGTCGGCCGTCTGCAGCGCCTGGCTGGCCAGGGAAAACACTCTCTGCGCCTGTATGAGCGAAGTGAGCTGTGTGGCCAGGTCCACATTGGACCCCTCGAGCGCGCCCTGGATGACTGTATACTCTTCCGCTTCGGCCGCCGCGCCGGAGGCCGCCGTTTCGGTAAACAGGTTTCCGCCCGCCGAAAGCAGGCCCGCCGCGTTGTCAAACGTATAGATCCCCAGCTGCGCTTCGGCGGTTCCCGTATCGATGCCGCCGTCGTCGCGGACGTTAAATCTCTGTGCGTCCTCCGGGATCATGATCCTCTCGTCATTTTCGTCCAGCACGTAGTCCCCCGCGGAAGTGACCAGGTATCTGCCGTCCTCTTCCACAGAGATCGAGAAGGCCCCGTCCTTTGTATAAGCATACTCCCCGTCGCCCGTTTCCACCTTGAAAAACGCGTCCCCGTCGATCATCAGATCGAACATGCCGCCGGTCTGCCGGACGCTGCCCTGGGTGAAGTCGGTCGCCGCCGACGCCAGCGCGACGCCGGTCCCCTTTTGCAGGTTCGTGACGGGGGCATCCGGGTCGGGATTTTCCATTGCCGTATACAGCGTATCCTCAAAACGCGCGTCCGTGCCCTTGTAGGCGGTCGTGCTGATATTGGCGATATTGTTGGCGATAATGTCTATCTTCTGCTGTTGGGCCGTCAGCCCTGCCGCAGCGGTGGAAAGGGACTGTATCATGATTTATCCTCCCAAAGTGTGCCTAGCACGCGTTACCTGAGGCTTCCGAGATTGTTGACGGCCATGCCCAGCGTTTCGTCCGTCATGGTCAGGATCTTCTGATTGGCCTCGTACGTTCTGTACACGGTGATCATGTCGACCATCTCGCCGGCGATATCCACGTTCGATCCCTCCAGATAGCCCTGCATGACCCCGGCGTTTTCCGCGTCCGCCGGTATTTCGCCGTTTAAGGCGTAATAGAGACAGTCCCCCTGCTTGCGCAGGCCGGCCGTCTCCTGAAACTGTACGACGCGCAGGGTATCCCTTGCCTCTCCTTCAACCGAGACGTTCCCTTCGGCATCGACCGTAAAGTCTCCTGAGCCGACGTTGATCCGGCCGTTTTCTCCGAGCACGTAATATCCGTCGCTCGTCACGAGATAGCCTTCCTGACTGACGGAAAAATTCCCGGCTCTCGTATACCGCTCCCCGTCCGGGGTGTCCACGGCGAAGAAGCCCTCTCCCGAAATGGCCAGGTCCGTCTGCGCGCCCGTGTTCTCAACGCTGCCGGGCGCGAAGTCCGTAAAGACCTCGTCGATATGCGTGCCGAAGCTGAAAGGGCCGACCTCCCGGGCCGTATTTAAAATGTTCGGATCTCCCAGCCGCTCGATCATAACCTCCGTAAAGGAGGAGGACACAAGCGTATCGCTCTTGTACCCGGTCGTGGAGCTGTTGACGATGTTGTTCGTCAGGACATCCATCTTTGCCCTCTGGACCGTCATACCCGTCGCAGCGGTATATAAACCTCTGAGCATAACAATACTCCTTGTCAGATCATTAGGCCGTCTGAAAGGCCGCAGCCTTAAACCAGCATTTCTCTAAAGTAATATCGTCATTTCAGTCGCGGAACTTAAATGTAATTTTACCCTAGATCCTCACGTCGATTTTATGGCTGCTGACGATTCCGGGTTCCTCGTCCTCGCCCTCTTCCTCGTTTCCGGCAGCCCGCGTTTTTTCCTTGCCCTCATACGGCTCGTAGCCGGAGCCATTCTGACCCCCGTGCTCCTTTGTAATCCTTGGGTCGTCCTTTCGCTCCAGCTTTGTCACGGACGAATCCCGCAGCTCGTCCTCGGCCTTCCTCTGCACGGCCATAAAATCCTGCATCAGTTCGTTTTTCTTGTTGATAACGCTCGCGTCCTTGGCCACGTCCATCACACGTTGGGTCATAATCTGTGCATCAATCCCGTTAAGCGCCATTGTCTGCACCGCCCTTTCGTATTATCCTAAGCCGAGTCAGAGCTGACAGGAGGTAAACGATATGACACGGTCCTTGCAGTAGAACGTGGAGAATTTTATCGGCGTCTGGACCATGTATTCTCCGAGCGAGATCGTCAGCCTCACGCCGGGATAGATCGTATCCGTCACGTGGACCTTCCCCGATTCCGCTTTCCTCATATCTTCCTCGAGCTTATTGATTTCCGCGTTATGCTCGCCGAGCAGTTTCGTATCGCGTATCTTTTCGACGATCACCGTCTTTTTCATCTGTTCCTTATCCGGCGATAAATTCTCCATGTGAGACAGGTACGTGATGATTTTATCAAATTTATCAATCTCAGCCTGCAGCCGTTCCGTCTCCGCGACGAGAAATTTCAGGCGTTCTCTTTTGGACGGCGGCAGGCCCACCTCGATATTCGTCCTGTTGTTGACGACGGAGCCGATGCTCTGCGCCGTGATACTGTTGCCCGCCTTGATCGACCCGCCGATGATGACGCCGTGCTTGCCCTTGACGACGATGCTGCCGCCGCATTCTGTCCGGCAATGGATCAGCGCGTCCACATTGATATCCCCGCCGGCCTTCACCTTCGAGCGCTCGATATATTTGGCCGTCACGCTGCCCTCGGCCTCGATCACGCCCTTGTCGTTTCCCCGCATCCCGTTTTTCAAGATAATGTTTCCGCCCGCCAGGAGCGTGGCGCTCTCCGCGACGCCGTCTACCTCGATGTTCCTTGTCGCCTGGATGGTTATGTCGGATATGACGTTCCCCTTGACGAGCACATCCCCGTCGAACGTGATATTCCCGATCGACAGATCGGCGTCTTCCGGGATGGTGTAACAGGAGGAAACCGTGACCGTCAGGTTTTTGTAGTCGACTCTGCCCGTGACGCCGGCATACATATTGTACCGCTCTTCGTCATACGTCACATTTTTACCGGCCGGCATTTTAGCTTCCCTGCCGCTTTTCGGATTGATCGTACGTCCGGTGACCGTAAATCCCGGGCTGCCCGGGGTTGCCGGGGTCCGGCTTACGAGCAGCTGCCCTTTGGCGACCTGCACAAACAGGTTTAAGTTCTTGTAATCGACTTTCCCCGTCTTTTCGTCGATCACCGGCGTCCCGAGAAGCTCCTCCGTATTGAAGTGGAAAACGAGCCCGCCGTCGGTGCCGTCTTCCGGCGCGGTGCCTCTGGCAAAGCATACGCCGCGTCCGTAAATTTTGTTTTCATAGACGTCCTTGAGCACGTTTTCGTCGATCCCGCTGGTCACGCCCCTCGAGGAAGCCTCGGTGAGGAGCTGCTGATACGTCAGGCGGGCTCCGCCCTTGTCGGGCGGCAGAAGAGTGACCGACGCCTCCATCTGATCGGCGGAAATCGTTATGAACGCCGATTCGTTATAAATCATTTCAGTCTGCGGGGGCGCGATGCAGACACGGCAGGGAGACTCCTTTAGCGCTCTGCCGACCTCTCCCATGTTCGGCTGCTGCAGGTTTTTACGTTTTATGTGAGTGATGATGTCCGAAGCGCTGTCCTCGTCGATCCATTTCCCGGTCGTTTCGAAGTAAACGCCGTCCGTTTCATAGGTAAGCCTGTACAGCTCCCCCTCCGAAGCGGCGCCGGCGTCCTGCGCGCAGGCTTCCGCCGCCGCAGCCTCCTCCGCGTTCGAATTGCCGGCAGTGTTCAAGGCTGAGGCGGACCCGGCTTCGTCGGCGGCCGGATGGCTCTCGTATTCAGTTCTCAACTCCTCGCTGTTATTCACGGCTTTTCTCCTATATGCTCATATGGCTCTTTTGAGCTTGTAGCCAATCCGCACCAAAACCTTCGAATGGATCTGGGAGACACGCGATTCGGTCACTTTGAGTATGGCTGCAATCTCCTTGAGCGTCATTTCCTCGTAGTAATAAAGTGTGATAACGAGCCGTTCCTTTTCCGGAAGCGACTGGATGATATCAGCCAGGATCTTTTTTGTCTCCTTGTTCTGGACGATGCTTTCGGGGTCATTGTCGACCGGGTCGGAAAACTTCTCGGCAGTAAACGTTTCGGACACCATATCCTCGAAATGCATGAGGTTGAATATATGTGTCTTCTCGAGCACCTTCTGCACATCCGCGACGGACATCTCCGCCATCTCGGCGATTTCCCTGTCCGTTGGATAGCGGCCCAGCCGGCTCTCGAGCAGCTCCGCCGCCTGATTGAGCCGGTTGATCTTCGACCGGAGGCTGGCCGGCGCCCAGTCCTGCCTGCGCATGTAATCGAGTATCTCTCCCCGTATCCGCGTCGATGCGTAGGTCTCAAACTTCACTCCATAATTAATATCGTATTTATCGAGCGCGTCAATTAACCCAATTATCCCACAGCTCACCAAATCGTCACTGTCGTTGTATTCCTTGTACTTCGGCATGATCCGGCGGACGATTCTCTTTACCAGATCGATGTAGTGGACCAGCAGCTCATTTTTGATATCCGGGTCTTTGTCCTGCATATACAGTTCCCACAATCTGTCAACGTCTGCTACGGTTACGCTGTTCATCCTTATCCCCCGTTTCGTTTCGTTTTGCTCTCATCATTGTTTCCCTGTCTACCATCATACGTTTGGTCGTTTATGTTTCATCTCATACATTTATTTTACGCCCCAGGGCGTCGATGCTATCTTTTCTGCTGGTCCCTCTGGCTGGCCATGATAAACTTGACAAGCGCCCTCCTGTCCTGTTTGGGAAAGTCCACGAAGTCAACGCCGACCTGATACAAGGTGCCTTCATATTCCGGGCGTCTGGTCCGGATGACCATCACCTGGATATCCTGCAGCGTCAGATTCATGCCGTATTTGCTCAGCAGGATGTCGCAGTCGAGCAGGGCCCCGGGCGGATAGCTCTTCTTCGAGAGGAAAAGCATCCCGCTTTCGCTCAGGTTCAGCGTCTTCGTGCGGTATTCCTGAGCCTGTCCTTCCGTGTTGTCAGGCTCGGCGGGTTCCCGGATCCTGACGTCGACGATGACCTCGGCCCGGTAGGCGTTTCGTCTTTGCAGGTGCCTCGGCTCCGAAATGATGAGCAGCTTCGTCATCGGGATATTTGCGTTTTGATCCCGGACATCCGATTCCAGCACGCGGACATCAAATTCGTACAGGCCCTTCTTGTTGACGACGCTTAGGGTGTAGTCCTGCCCTTCCTGGAGCGCGACCCGTGTCTGCTTGGACATCGGAGGTGAAACGTAAAAGACGGACCCGCCCCCCAGGCTCTCTATTATGGTGCCGTACCACTCCCTGCCGACTTTTACCTGAACCTTTTCGCCAAGCTTTATAATCATTTTTTCACCCATACTATCGGCTCCTTTACCGGCTCGATTCGGCGTGCCGCACTCAAGCCTGCAGCGTAATGACGCCCTCCGCGTGTATTTCAACGGTCTGCTCCACCTCGCCGTAGGACAGGACCGTGAGGTCATTTGCGATCTGTTCGATCATCCGTTTAAACTTCCGCCTGACAACGGGGGACGTCAGCACAATCGGCGTCTTGCCCTGGCTGGTGATTTTTTCGACCAGGTTTTTCAGGCTGTTTATAATCGACTGCATCTGCGTCGGCTCGAGCGCGACAAAGCTGCCCGCCTCGTTTTGCTTGGTCCGCTCGAGAATCAGCTGCTCAAGCTTCGGATCGAGCGTGATGACGGTCGCCTTGTTGTCCTGGATAAACCGTTTGGTGATCATGCGCTTTAAGTTCTGGCGCACGTATTCCGTCAGCAGCTCGGTGTCCTTTGTCAAATTGCCGTAATCGGCCAGCGTCTCGACGATCGTCTCCATATCCCGGATCGGCACGCCTTCCCGCAGCAGATTCGCGAGGACCTTCTGGATCTCGCCGAGCGAGAACATCTTCGGGAAAACCTCATCCACAAGCGCGGGCTGCTGCGTTTTCAAAGTGTCGAGCAGCGTCTGGACCTGCTGCCTGTTCAAAAGCTCGTGGCCGTAGCGCTTGATGAGGTCCGTCAAATGCGTTGCGATGACCGACGGCGGGTCGATCGTCGTATAACCGAGAAGCTCGGCCTTCTCCCGCACGTTTTTCGTGATCCACAAGGCCGGCATCCCGAACGTCGGGTCCGTCGTCTCGATGCCGGAGATGGTCTCTTTCGCCCCGGCCATATTGATGGCCAGGAAATGATCCGCCATGACCTCGCCCCGGGCGATCTCCATCCCCTTGATCTTGAGCACGTATTCGCTCGCGCCGAGCTGGACGTTGTCACGCAGCCGGATGGACGGCACGATGATCCCCATCTCCATTGCGCACTGCCGGCGGATCATCACGACCCGCTCCAGCAGATCCCCGCCGAGGTTGGCGTCGACCATCGGGATGATCCCGTAGCCGAACTCGAGCTCGATCGGCTCGACCTGCAGGAGATTTGTGATGTTTTCCGGCTTTTTCTTTTCCTTTGCGAGCGTCTGGGCCGCTTCCTCCGCCGTTTTTTCCTCTTTTTTCTTCACCTTGCCGACAGACCGGATTCCGAAGATCAGAAGCAGCGCCGCCAGCAGGAACATCGGGGGCTTGGGCAGTCCGGGGATGAGGCTCAGAAACACCATGACCGCGCCCGCGGCGATCATGACGTACGGCTTGCTGAACAGCTGTTTCGAGACGCTCACGCCGAAGCTGACGTCGGAATCGGACCGCGTGACCATGATGCCCGTCGACGTTGAAATGAGGAGCGCCGGGATCTGGCTCACAAGGCCGTCGCCGACCGTGGAGACCGTATAAATGCCCAGGACCTGCTGGAAGTCGTTGCCATCCATGGCAACGCCGATGATCAGCCCGCCGATGATGTTGACCAGGGTGATGATGATGCCGATGATGGCGTCTCCTTTGACAAACTTGCTCGCGCCGTCCATCGCGCCGTAGAAATCTGCCTGCTGCTGGATTTCGGCGCGCCGCTTCTTTGCCGTCGGCTCGTCGATGACGCCCGTGTTGAGGTCGGCGTCGATCGCCATCTGCTTGCCGGGCATCGCGTCGAGCGTAAACCGCGCCGCGACTTCCGAGACGCGCTCGGCGCCCTTCGTGATGACGATGAACTGGATGGCCACGATAATGATGAACACGATGAGCCCGACGACGAGATTGCCGCTCGTGACGAAATTGCCGAACGTCCGGATGACGTTCCCGGCATTGCCGCCGTTGCCCAAAATGAGCTTTGTGGACGAGACGTTGAGCGCCAGACGGAACAGCGTCGTGATGAGGAGCATTGTCGGGAGTATGGAAAATTCCAGCGGATTTTTTATGTAAAGGGTAGTGATCAGGATGAAGACGGACACCGCGATATTGAGGATGAGAAGAACGTCGAGCAGCGCCGTACTGAGCGGGATGATGATCAGCATGACGATGACAAGGACGATGCCTGCGATCAGAATATCGGCTGTTTTCATCTGCGCACCCCTTTAACCGTCTTGTTTTTCATTCTGTAGACATATACGAGGATCTCCGCGACCGCCTGGTAAAGCTCCTTCGGGATCTCCTCCTCCAGTTCGCAGCTTTTGTACAGCGCCTGCGCGACCGGCCTGTTCTCGACGATTTCGATCCCGTGTTCCTTCGCTTTTTCCTTGATCCGCAGCGCGAGCTGGTCCTTGCCCTTTGCCACCACCACGGGCGCCTTGTCCACCTTGTCCTTATACCGGATCGCCACGGCGTAGTGCGTCGGGTTCGTGATGACGACGTCTGCCTCCTGCAGGCGCTGCATCATCCGAAGCCGGCTCATCTGGCGCTGCTTCTGACGGATCCTGCCCTTGATCTGCGGGTCGCCTTCCATCTGCTTATACTCTTCCTTGACTTCCTGCTTGGTCATAATGAGGTCTTTTTGATGACGTTTGCGCTGGTAGAAGTAATCCACCGCCGCGACGGCCGCCAGCACGACGCCCATCTGGAGCCCGAGCTTCAGCGCCGTGTGCATGATATACAAAAAGGCCTCCCTGACATCCATCTTCATCATTTCCGGGAACTGGGTGAAGATGCCGGTATAGAAGGTATAGGCCAGATAGACGAGAAAAACAATCTTGACGCTGGATTTGAAAAGCTCGATCAGGGAGCGGGTGGAAAAAATCCGTTTGAGTCCCTCAAGCGGGTTGATCCGGCTCATTTTGGGTTTGAGCGTTTTGCCGGTCAGCAGGAAGCCCGTCTGCGCCACGTGGATCACGACGCCGAAGAGCATCGCGAGCAGCAGGATCGGCCAGACGATGTTCACGATATCCATCAGGGCGCTCTTATAAACGTTCATGACCGTTGTCTTGTTCAGCGAAACGGACATGTCGGCCAGAAAGCCGGAGGAGAGATATTTGCCCATCATGCTTGAAGCGCTGTCGACGAAGCGGTCCCAGACAATGTACAGGACGGCAAAGAGCATGATGACGCTGAAGGCGATGTTGAGCTCGTTGCTTCGGGCGACCTGGCCTTCTTCCCGGGCTTTTTCTTTTCGTTTTTGTGTCGGTTTCTCGGTGCGTTCGCTTCCGCTCTGCCTGCTCATTGAAGCACTCCAAACGTATTGAATACCTGCTCGATCGACTCAAACATCCGCGTAAAGATGGAGTTGCTGAAGTTTATGAAAACGGGGATTGAAACGAGCAGCACGATCAGCCCCACAAGGATTTTGACCGGTATGCCGACGACGAACATGTTCATCTGCGGCACCGAGCGTATCAGGACCCCCATAGCAACCTCCAGGATGATGCCGGCGGCGAGGATGGGCATGGCCACCATGATCGCCAGGACAAACGTCAGGCAGAAGACCTCAATCATGACAACCAGGAAATCCGTTGAAAGCAGCACGTGTCCGACCGGGATTTTTGCGAACGTGGCATGCAGGACCGCGATCAGCTTCAGGTGTCCGTTCACGCAGAAAAACACGATCAGCAGGATAATATTCAGGATATTGCCCATGATGGGCACCTGGGAATTGTTCTGGATATCGTAAACGCTGACAATGCCGAAACCGATCTGCATATCCATGATCTGTCCGGCCGAGTAAACGAGGTTGAAAAACAGCGTCGTGACATATCCCATCGCAAGGCCGAACAGGAGTTCCTTCAGGCAGAGGACGGCATATTCCAGCAGGGTTCCGTAGGCGATGCCCTCGGCCGGCGAGGGGAACGACAGCAGAAAAACAAAGGTCAGGCAGCAGATGAATATGATTTTCACGGGGGCGGGCACGGTCTTGCGCCCGAAGATGGGCGAAGGCAGGATGAGCCCGGTCACCCGGAGGAACAAGAGCAGCGTATAATCAAAATTGCTTGTGATCAGGCCGACAATTTCCGTCATTGCTTCTCCAATCCTTTACGCGTGAAAACAGATCGCTGCGGACCGGCGCTTTTATCGCCGCGGGTCCGGCGGCTTGGGCTGCCGTCTCCCGTATCAGCCGACGTACGTTCCGATCGACTCGTAGAGCCTGACCGTGAAATCCGTGGTTTTTGTCAGGATCCAGCCGCCGAAAATCAGGACGGCCAGAAGGATGCCGATGATTTTCGGCACAAAGCTGAGCGTTTGTTCGTTGATTTGCGTCGTCGCCTGGAAAATTGATACGATCAGTCCGATCACAAGCGCCACGCCGAGCATCGGCAGAGCGACAAGGATCGTCGTATAGATGGCATCCTGCAGGACGCTGATGACTTCCGTCTGGTTGAGCATGTCTGACCTCCGATGGCTTTTTTATCAGGCAGTCTGAGAAAATGAGACTGTTACCGCCCGCCCGGCTACCCGAAGCTTTTGACGAGCGTTCCGAATATGAGCTGCCACCCGTCTACGAGCACAAACAGCAGCACCTTGAACGGCAGAGAAATCATGGCCGGCGGCAGCATCATCATGCCCATCGACATCAGCGTGCTCGCCACGACCATATCGATGACGATGAACGGTATGTAGACAAGAAATCCGATCTGAAAGGCCCGCTTGAGCTCGCTCGTGAGAAACGAAGGGATGACGACGTGGGTCGGCACCTTGGTCACATCCTCGACCTTTTCCGTCCCGTCGAGCTCGCTGAAGAAATTCAGGTCGCTCTTATACGTCTGCTCGAGCATAAACTCGCGGATCGGCACCATTGCCTCCTTGGAAAATTCCTCGATCGTCATTTCCCCCTGCGTATAGGGGACATAGGCCGTTTCCTTAATCTGCGTGATAACCGGGCTCATGACGAAGAAGTTTACAAGCAGCGCCAGGCCGATGATGACCTGCGTCGGCGGGACGTTTTGCATCCCGATCGCGTTTTTGACAAAGCCCAGGACAATGACGATCCTGGTGAATCCGGTGAGGCAGATGATCAGCGTCGGGATGAGCGCGAGCCCCGTCAGCAGGAGGATGATGTCGAGCGTCTGCGCGTTGTCGCCGAAAACGGATTTGACGATGTCGTCGGCCGCCGCGGATGCGTTCGGAGAAAATGCGGTGAAGCAGCAGGCGCATACGATCAGGAGTGCGGCAAAAGCGGCGGTTTTCTTCAGGCGGCGTTTTTTGTCCGGCGCCGGAGCGCGCCCGGGTTTTACCGAAAGCGTCTTAGTTCTCATTGTCGTCATCCTTCTGCCGGGCCTGCTTTATGAAGTCTGAAAAGCTTCTCCCGCCGCCATCGGGCCTAAAGCCGGTCGTTTTTGAGTTTTTCAGGGCGGACAGGAAGCTCGGGAAAACGGATTTCCTCGCAGGCGTCTCGTCGGCGGGAAGCTCCGACAGGTCCTTCTGATCCAGGAGCGTCATGCCCTGATTCGTCACGCCGACGAGGTACACGCTCTGGCCGACGGCGACCATGACGAACATCTTGTCCTTGGACAGTGAAAAGCGATCGAGCACCTTGAAATAGCGGGTCCTTCCGCTCCGGCCCCCGGCCTTTGCCGCCACGTACTTTGTCACAAAATAGCTGCCGAATATGATCACGACCAGCACGACAATCAGGCCGATCGTCTGTGAAAACTGCTGCAATTGTGCCGTCCTCCATATCTCTGTGTCATGCTGACGCCGCGTCCGCGTCCGGACCGTGCCGATCAGACCTGCATATTCATGATCTCGTTATATGCGTCCAGGAGCTTATTGCGGATCTCGATCGTCAGGCTCAGCGCGATTTCAGCCTTTTCGGAATCGATCATAACGCTTGAAATGTCATTGACGTTGCCGGTGAGAAGCGACAGCACGGACTGCTGGTCGGCCGCTTCCGTATTTTCGGCAAGGCTGTAAACGTCCCCGAGGACATCGGAGAAATTGAGCTCGTCTCCCCCGGCGGTTTTCCCGGTCAGGCCGCCGAGGTTCCCGAGCGGCCCGGCGCCCGAGCTGGATAGCAGCGAATCGATGCCGTTCATAAGATAGCCTCCTTATTTCTACTTGCCGATTTCAAGCGCCTTGACGGCCATGTCCTTGGAGGCGTTGAAGGCGGTGACGTTGGCCTCGTAGGCGCGGTAGGCCGAGATCATGTCGACCATTTCCTGCGACAGGTCCACATTCGGCCTGGCCACATACCCGTCGGCGTCGGCGTCAATATTTGTCGGATCGTATTCGTACCTGAAGTCGGACTGGTCTTCCCCGATCTGCGAGACGATGACCCCGCCGGCGCCGGAGGCTTCTCCCCTTTGCAGGTAGGACGCAAACGACCCGTCGTTTTCCTCCGCGCTGAAAACGACATATTTCCGGCGGTACGGCTCGCCGTCGTCCGTTCTTGTCGTGTCGATATTCGCGATGTTTTCGGAGATCACGTCCATGCGCAGGCGCTGGGCGGTCAAACCGGACGCGCTGATATCAAGCGAGCTGAGAAATCCCATTTTTATTCTCCTTTCAGTTTTTGGACAAAAAGAAAAGGAATCCAGTTGGCTGTCCAAATGGATTCCTTTTTATGAGCTGACGGCACAGGATCGTTCGTCCTATAGCGCGAGTTCATTTTCCAGAAAAACATCTTGGCAACCGGCTGTCATTGTCCTCAGACATTAGACCCTTGGCTTTGCGTCCCAGTTTTTCAACTGGTTTGCCTTTTCAATATGTTGTGCCCTACATGATAATGGAAAATTTCTCAATCGTCAATGCTTTTTTTCAATTATTTTGACATTTTTTTTACTTTTTTTGATAATTTATAAGACTCACATGGCAATTTCACTAACTATACGCTCTACTTTTTGTGTATTATCACAAAAACGCCGAATTGGACCGACGCTTTCCGCCGATCCTGACTGTTTAATTTTGATCCCGTTAAAGGGCCGTTCAGCCCTTGATTGCCATGTTGAGCTTGTTGAATTCCGAGTTGATCTTGCTGACCAATGTGTAATACTGCAGGCTGTTCTGGGCGAGGGAGACCATCTCGGCCTCGACATCCACGTTGTTCTCATCGAACCTGTAGGAGGTGTCCTCCACCTTCACGACCGCGGGTTCGATCTGTCCGATATCGGCGCCCGCCCTGCCGATGTGGCCTTCCCGGGTTGTTTTCAGTTCCATGTTGCTGCCCGATATGGCCGAGACGAGAATATCCTCGAATCTCACTTCCGAAACCTTAAAACCGGGCGTATCCGCATTGGCGATATTGTTGGTGATGACTTCATTGCGCAGCCAGGTCACGTCAAGGCCTTTTTGGAGGTAATCGGTTGTCTGAAACAGCTTATCCCACATTTCGGTCACTCCTCTCATCGGCGATACGCGTGTTTATATCATCACTTTAATTATATCGTCACGATTTCCCGCGGAGTTAAATTTTTTTTTGGGCCGCCGGCTTTCGGTAAACCGCGGGCTTGACAAACTCAAATCTCGTCTCGATGTTGTGGAGCGTTTCGCTCAGCCCGACGAATAGGTAGCCGCCGGGTTCCAGGCTCTCGAAAAACTTTGCCGCCAATTCCTGTTTCGTCTCGTTTTTGAAGTAGATCATGACGTTGCGGCAGAAAATGACGTGATGCTTGTTGAATGCGGTTTTAAAGGCGTTCATGAGGTTAAATTTTTCAAAGCGGACCATGCGCTTGATGTCGTCGGAGATCTGGTATTTGTCTCCTTCGAGCCTGGTGAAATATTTGTCTTTCGTCATCTGGTCCAGGTCCTTCAGCTGCATCTGGGAATAGACGCCGCCTCGTGCCAGGCTCAGGACGTTGTCCGATATATCCGTGGCGAGAATCCGGGTGCTCCACTGCCTGCCGTGCGATTCCATGTACTTTTTCAGCGTGATGGCAATCGTGTACGGCTCTTCTCCCGAGGAGCACCCGGCGCTCCAGATTTTCAGCTCACTTCTTGTCCGGTCGCACAGCTCCGGCAGAATCGTATTCGTCAGAAAATCATAGTGCCGCGATTCCCGCATAAAAAGCGTATAATTCGTTGTCAGCTTCGATACCAGCGTACTGAGCTGGCTTTCGGTCGGATCTCTGAGTATGGAATCGACGTATTCGTGAAAATCCTTGAAACCCAGCTTTGAAACAAGATTCGACAGGCGTCCTTCAATCAGAGTGATCTTATTTTCAAAATTCAAACCGTAGTTTGCCAGCATATAGTCCTTCAGACGTCTGAAGTCCTGCTCCGCTATTTTCATACGCCAGTTTGCTCTCCTTATGAATACTCGTCGGTCCCGTAAATTTTATTGATGTCGACAAGCTGCTTGACGGTCTGCTGATATTTCCCGATTGCCTTGAGGAATTTGTCTTTCGATCCGATTCCCTCGGACGGAGGCGTCAGAACCGTTTCCGCCGACAGCTGGATCACGTCGACCACGGCGTCGACGATCAGTCCCAGATGGATACCGTCCTTGCTCAGCGAGATGATACAGGTCTTGTCGCCGTACTCGGTCGGCTCGTAGCTGAACCTGAGACGCATATCCACAACCGGTACGATCGTGCCGCGGATGTTAATGATCCCCTTGATATAGGGCGGCGTATTGGGGATCGCGGTAAAAGGCTGAATGCCGATGATTTCCGTGACGTACCCGATCTCCACGCCATATTCCACGCCGTTCACCGAAAAGATGAGATATTTCCACTGTTCGTCCGTGGCTGTAATTTCGTTTGTCAATAAGTCTTCCATGTCAGAACTCCTCCGAATAATTTCGTCTTGATAATCCCTGCGCTCAAAGGAAAATGTCGACGATCAGTCCCCTGATATCGTCAATCATGCTCAGGATCCGCAGTGCGTCCTGGTTGCCGTGTAAAATGTCCCCCGCCATCTCCTCGAGCTTTTCGTTGATTTTCTGGATCGTAGCGTAGACCTTTCGCCTGCCTCGCGGGTCGAAGGTGTTTTCCTTGTTAAACGCATAGGCGTGGCTTACCACCTCGCTCAGAAGGTCGGAAACGAGCGCGCGGTATCGGTCCAATTCCCCGATATTGATTTTTTTGGCAAGCTGCGCGCCCTGCTCGTCAATTTTCTTGGCAAGCTCGGCGATTGTCTGCTCGTACTGCTCGCGTCCGGACGCGCTGAAGCTCTGCTCAAACGACTGCTGACCGCCGGCAAAATCCATTTTACGCTCAATAAAAGGCTGATTGTCGAGGATTGCCGTGCCCGGCGGCGTATACCTTACCTTCATCCGCTCATCTCCCGGCGGCGCTTTTTAACGGACGGGCGCTTCGTTTTCACGGGGCCGCCTCATCCTCTAAGATCCAGTCGCTGCTTCTGCGGAGGCAGGTCGCTGATCCTGTACGCGGTCAGCCCTCTTTTTCGCTTCCTGAGCTTTTGCGCTTCGGTCAGATAAAAATCCATATTCATTCTAACCTGGTTGATGTCCCGGAGCATAATGAGCTGTATCTGCCGGATGATGTCCGCGGTTTTCCGGCCGAGCTCCGATTCCTCCGGCCCGCCGGAGGCCGCCGGGCCGTTCCGCCGCGCCGTTTCGGCCAGCTCCCTGTCAAGCAGGACGACGCTGTCCAATAGCCTCTGCCGCATGTCTATATTGGCGGAAAAAACGGCTTCGTCCTCAAAGTCGGCCGATTCCTTCATGAGCTTCAAAAGCTCCTGCGCGGCCTCGAGTCTTTTTTCCAGCAGGACGACGATGTCGGAATCACTGTCATGGTTCATTTCTCAAAACCCCTCCGCCATGCTTCTCCTCTGCTGCTGCGCGACGGTGTACCAGGTGTCGCGCATGGATTCGAGCATGCTGATGATCGGCTCCACGCGGGCCATGTCTTTTTTGACGTTGGCGGTCCGGAGCTCCCCGAGCATAAATTCATAGACCTTCATGAGCTGGGTCGACAGCTCTATGTTCAGATCCAGGCAGTTCATGAGTTCGCTGATGATTTTCTGCGCCTTAATCAGGCAATTGCTTGTCGTGCAGATATCCCCGGATTCCTCGTACGCCATAACTGCGAGCTTGAGGTTTTTGACACAGGCGCCGTAAAGCATCGCCACAAGTTCGGCCGGACTGGCCGTCATAACCTCCTGCTTGAGATATTCCCTGCGCGGATCTGTACCAATCATATCAATCTCTCCCATCGCTGCTGTCGTTTTAATTCGGTCAGAAGAGGCCTCAGCCTGTGATTAAACCGCTGTTGCCGCTGTGTTCGGCGAGCGGCGCGCCGGATTCTTGACATTACGTGCGGGCGGCGCCGGTCAGCCGGACAACATGGACGAGAGCATCGAGCTCATCGAATTGAGCTTTGCCAGCGCATTTTCCATAACCGCGAACTTGTTGTAGTACCGTTCGGCCATCGCATCCAGATCGTCTTCCATATCTTCGATCTTATCGTCGATGTCGTCGATCTTCTCCGCTGTCGATTCCTTGTCGTCCTCAATTATGTTCGTGTAGGAAGTGACGGCGTCGGCAATCTTATAGATCAGGCCTTTGGAATTCTTATCGGATGCCGTAAACATGGAAATCACCTTTTCCGGGTCTTCTTCCAGCGCGGCCGTCAGCTTCTCTTCGTCGATCAGGAGCTTGCCCGCATCCTCGGAGTAGAAGCTGGCCGAGGTGATGCCGATGGACGCCATCGTTTCCCCTGTCGCGCCCAGTTTGCTGAAAAAGGCGTTCCTTAAATTGCCCAGAAAGCTCTTGAGGTCGCTGTTGTTTCGCAGCAGGCCCGACATGGCCTTTTCATTCCATTTTTCTATCTGGGTCTCCGACAGCTCGTCCTCCTGCTCGGAGGTGAGCGGCTTATAATCGGCGGAGTAATCCTTTTCGTCCAGAAGCCCGTTCAGCTTTTCGGTCAGTTCGTTGTACGCGTCTACGAACGTCTTGACGGCGTCCGCCGTCGCGGTGTAGTCCCGGCTGACGGTAAAGTCCACGGCTTCGTCCGTTGTTTTCTTGAGCGAATAATTGATGCCGTCGATCGTAAAATCGTTGCTGTCACGCGTCACCGCAATCCCTTCGATCGAGCAGACGGCGTCCTGTCCCTCGGCGCCGTAACTCGTGCCGGCCGTCGTGCCCTCGGCGATGCCGAACGCGCCGCTTGTCCCAAACGCGTTGCCCAATTCGTTTGTTATGGTGATTTCCGCGTCCTCGCCGGCCTCGTCCGAGGTGATCGTAAAGGCGCCCGAAGTGCTGCTGAAAGTCATCTTGACGCCCGCGCCGCTGTTGTTGACGGCATACATCATATCGAGGATCGACGTGCTGCTTCCGAAGGAAAAGCTCTCGCCGTTGATCGTAAAATCAAGGGAGGCTTCCCCGCCGAACAAAGCGCCCGACGCGGCCGCGTCCATATCCGCGAGCGTGGAATACCGCGTGATGCCCGCCCCGGCGTATACGCCGCCGTCGACGAAGCTGCCCGAGCTTGCCACGACCGCTGCGTATGCTTTGCCGGTCGTGCCTTCGGCGATGCCGAACGCGCTGTCCGTTCCGAAGGCGTTGCCCGAAATGTTCTCAATCGTGACGGAGCTCGCCGAGCCGCCCTTGTCGGCCGTGATCGTAAAGCCGTCCGTCAGGCGGCTGTACTTCATCGTGACGCCCGCGTCTTTGTTTGAGTTGACCGTGTTGATCATCGTCTGCAGCGTAGTGTCCGCGTCGAACGTGAAATCCGCGCCGTTGATGCTGAAGGAAATCTGATTGCTTGAATCAAAGGTCAACGCCTTTGCAAAGCTCAGATTCTTCAATGTGGTTGTATTGTAATCAGAAATGCTCGTGCCGTCGGCAGATATACCCGAACTCGAGACGCCGGCGTTCCGGGCCAGCTGGGTGACGCTGTCTAACGTGTAGCTGCCGGTCAGCGCGTTTGACGTCGTCGTTATGGATACGGCCGACGTATCGCTTGAGGAGACGGTATAGCTTTTATAAGTGGCGGAGGAAAGCATGCTGTTTTCCCCGTCCGTGGTCAGATAGGCGCTCTTGAATTCCGCCACGAGGTCTTCCACGCTTTCCAGCGCGTCGTGGTACCACTCCTGCGTGGTTTTCTCCTGATCCCGGCCGTCTATTTTGGTCTGCTGAATTTTCAGGAGGTCTTTGACAATCTTGTCGGTGTCAAGCTGTGAATAAAGACCGGTTATTCTGGACGTGCTTCCGTATACCGAATTGACGTCCGACATAAAACATCCTCCTTTTTACTCCGGCACATATCGTCGTGAATCCGACGCTCCGATACTTATGCCTCTTCTTTATTTATCGTCATGTGGGAGGGAAGCTTTAACAGATTTCCGCATTCCGCTTTGAGATATTGCGTGCAGGGCGCGCTACGCGTGTATGTAATACCGTACCTTGGAGAGGCTGCTGCTGCTGTAAATGGACCCGGCGTAGGTATATTCGTAGTTATGTCCGCCGGCCTGCGCCACCGCGACGCCTCTGGACGCGTCGTACGCGCCGTCTTCCGACGGGCGGACGATCTGGACATGGCCCGCGCCGCCGCCGGGATTCTTCCACGTCGTGACGGCCGGGTAGCCCTGGTTGGCGTACATCTGCGCCTGTTCGGCAGTGACCTCGATCCAGCCGTAATCGCTCCCGTGTTCGTCAAGCCACTTGTAGGTGGCATTGGCGCCCATCTCATAGGCGCCCTCGATGTCGGGAAACTGCCTCGGCGCGCCGGTTTGAGAGTCTACCCAGTGAGGGATCTCGCAGCCGAGCGCGCTTGTCACGTCCCAGACGAATATGTTGCAGTATGTGTCGCCGCCGTATTTGTGCGGCGTATACCGCGCGGTCGACTCGACGTCGAACTGCGCGATGATCCGGTTGAGCATCTCCGCGCTGCGGCAGCTTGCATTTCCGGTGATCCTGGGATTCGTCGGCACCCAGCAGCTCAGCGGCGCGAGCTCGCCGCCCGCGCCCGTCGACGGGACGGACGTGCTCGAGGCGGTCGAAGCCCCGACGAGCGTATCAAACAGGCTGCCGGTCTCAAGCGACGGCAGGCCGGCCTCGCCGTAGCTCCGGTCGCCCGCGGCGGCCGAGAGGAGGGATGAGAGCATCATCATGCCCGATTCCGAACCCGAGTTCATATTCATGAGCATGAACATCAGCATAACGCCGAGCTCGGACGCGCTGCCCTTTTCGCCGGAGCCGGAAGCCAGGAGCGAACCGAGGGCGTCTCCGCCGGCTGTCGTCGTTCCCAGGCCGGCCGTTGAGCTCTCCGGGGAGGACGCGCCGGGAGAGGCCGAGGCGGCGAGCAGCGACGAGGCCTGCCCGTCGATCATGCTTGAAAGCATCCCGGCAAACGCGCTGTCGCCGGTTTGGCCGGACGATGCCGGCACGTACCCCGCAGCCGCGCCGCCCGCAGCGGCCGTGACCGAATTTTCAGCAGATATCCCGCTCATCCGTCCAACTCCTTATCTATGTATCCGTCGTACTCCTCGTCCATCGTCCTGACATAAAGCATAATCCGCGTCAACACCCCGTAGAGCTCTTCCGGAAATTTGCCGCTTTCCCCGACCGGGATATCGCCGCCAAAGCGCCTGCCGGCGGTTCCCGGGACGTTTCTCCCGCTCGTTCCCGCGTTGTCTCGGTTCATCTGACGCTCCTTTTCCGCGCTAAACACGGACATTGATCTTCCTGTTCAGGCCGGCCTCGAACTGCTCGGCTGCTTTGGGCGCCGTGAGCG
>CAYMLM010000028.1:11366-19134 GCA_964391385.1 uncultured Papillibacter sp. | reverse complement strand
GGACGATGGGCACGGGCGGTTGAATGCGCGCCACGGACGAGCGCGGCGGTTTATTTACCGCGGAGGAACTGGGAATAGACGGAGCCGGGGCCGGCGGCAAAGTGGAAGATCGGTCTGTTCACGCGGCGGATGATCAAAGGACAGTGAAACGTGCCCTTGGGCAGGAAGATGAGACAGCTTTTCGTCAGAAGAAACTTTTCGTCCCCGATCCAGTATTCGATCTCCCCGCACAGATCGTTCGGGTTATTAAAGTCGGTGCCGAAAAAGGCGACCGTCTCGTCGTAGTCGTGCGCGTGCGAATTCGGCTCGGCCGTCTCGGGATAGACGCCCTCCCCGCCCGGCCAGATCCAGACGGCCTCCGTATAAAACGAGCCTTTCAGGACCGTATCGTCCAGGCTGAGCATCTTTTTGTGCGAGCGCGTGTCCGAGAGCGCGGCGGCGTCCAACCCGGGCGGCAGGGCCGCGTCGCGCGAGTCGCGCCGCAGGTCGGTGAGTATGTAATCGGCATATTTCGACATTGGCTGGCCTCCTGTATATTTATTCCGCGGTTTTATTATTCTTATATCACGCAAGCGGTTATAAATCAATATGCTCTGTCCCCGCCCCGCCTCCCGCTGGAGGCGTTCCGCCCAATAAAGCAACGGGCTGTGAATCGCAGCCTCGTCCACTGTCTGCTGACGAGTGACAGGGCTGCGCTCCCGCGTGACGGAGACACGGGCGGGCGGCCGGGACGGGCGCGCCCTCATCCGTCATTTGCTATGCAAATGCCACCTTCCCCCTGGGGGAAGGCTTGGAGCTTTTGCCTCCGGGAAACAAAAACAGCGCAGGGCGAAAGCCCTGCGCTGTTTTTCAATAGACATTTAAAGCTGGCGTGGTGTGCCGTCATGTCGCTGTCGTGTTATTTTACTTCCGGACGCAGATTCTGTCAAGACGGCGCCCGGCGCGTAACAAAACGGTAATACTCAGATGAGCGTCATGAGCCAGGTCGTCTGCGGCTCGTATTTCTGGAGCGCATCCTTCCAGGCCTGCAGGTCATTCTGGCGCATCTTGCCGTCGGCCAGGATGTTGCTGTACATGTCGTCGGCCGAGACGAAGTAAACGAGATAATACGGTCCGTCTTCGGTGGGAATCAGCGCGTAGTCGCCGGCCGCCCTCGACGCGTCGAAAAGCCAGTCCGCAACCTCGTCGGGCAGCTGCTCCCTGTAGACCTGCTCCTTCAGCCCGCTGTTTTCGCTGTCGATCTGCGTGGTGCCGTTATACAGGTCGGTCTGATCGATAAAGATCTGCTCTGTGCCGCCCTGGCTGTCGATAATATCCAGGATGCCGCCGGCCGTTTCCTTGGCCGCCTGGTCGGCCGCCTGGACGGCCGCGTCGTAGGCCTCGGTCGTCTCGTCCTCGGCATAATCCTCGGGATTGACCGTTTCCGGCGGGCAGACGATCGTCCGGACGTTGACGGTGCTGTAGTGGTTGTCGTCGCGGCCGATATAATAGACGACGTAGGTGCCGTTTGTGGCGCGGATCGTCGTGTGGTCGCCTTCCTTCCGGCTGGCATCCCGGAGCCAGTCGCCGTAGGTGCCGCCCAGCAGCTCGCCCTGATAGACCTTCCTGGAGGCGTCGTCTTCCGCGTAGGCCTCGGGGTCGTATTCGCGCGCGGCTTCGATGAAGCCGGCCTCGTCCGTGATCTTTGCGTCAAGCTCGGCGGCCAGCTGCTCGGTCACATCCACGGCCGCCTCCTTCGCGGCGTCGTAAGCCTCCGTCGTTTCGAAATCGGCCTTTTCAAGGGCCTCCGCCTGAACGTGGAAGTACCTGTAGGTGAACGTGTCGAGCTTGTCCTTGTTCTCGGTATAGTATTGCTCGAGCTGATCCGGCGTGTAGGCAAACGTGTCTTTGATATAGTTTGTGTACGACGTGACGAGATGCGACTGCTCGAGCACCTTGCGGAACGCCTTCTCGTTCATCCCCTTGCCGTACATGGCCTTGAGGTAGTCGCCGAGCTCGGCGTAGCCGTAGGAAACGCCGGTCGACCGGATGGTCTCCATTTCCTCCTCGATCACGGCCTTGTCCTCTTCGGTGAGCTCATGCCCGGCATTCAGGGCTTCGACAAGGATCTTGTTGTCTTCCTTCATCTGCTCGATCGTCATTCTCTGGAAGAAATCGTACCAGGTCTCGCCGGTATCCTCGTCGTAGACCTGGCTCTTGAGGGACTCGCCCTGGTTTGGCAGCAGAGCGCTGGTGAAATCACTGCCGGAGCCGCTCATGCTGCTGTAATACTGCGCATACAGGTTCTGAAAGTAGTAGTTGAAATCCGTAATGGAGTATTTCACGCCCCCGAGCCTGACGGCGGCCATATTCTGCCTGACATAATTGGAATTGAGAAAAAGCGCCCCGGCAAACAGCACCGCAACGATTAAAACCGTTACGACGGCGCTGCGCGCGATTTTGCGGGCCCGTTCGTCCTCGCCTTTCTGCCGCTTTTTGGCCGTGTTTATCTTAAGCCCCTTCGTATCGCGCTTTCCTTTGCTTTGAAATACACCCATTGCCTATCATTCCTTCTCTAATATGTAGGGTTCGTCGGGACGTCCGACGATACAAATATCGATGCGCCCATGACATCCTTCGACATTGCCGACGGCCGTCATGTGCCGGCGTCCCTTTTCGGTGACATGAAAGCCGCCGATCTTCCCTCCGGCGCCGGCCGTAATAAAAGAGCGGCGAAAAAACTGCCCCGGTATACCGCCGTACCGTGGTTCATGGTATAACAGGGGTTATTATACTCGAAAGTGTGGTTGCTTTCAAGCATTTAAAAATTATGTTACGAATTAATTTACAAATGGCCCGGCCGCGGACACGACTGTCGTCAAAAAAAACCCCGCCGTGCCGTGTAAGCCCATTTATAACCTGCACCGCTTGGCAGGTGGGTTTCCTCCTTCCGGCTGCTCTGCTTCCAACGTCCAAAGACGCTCTCGCGTCTCCGGGAGGCCTGCAATTCACCGGAAGAGATCGGAATCCCTTATGAGAAATGTGGGTTTAAAAGAGCCTATCACGCACAAGGCAGGGCAATAAAACAAGATTGTCTATACAGGGCCCCGCGTCCATGCGGGCGCGGTCCCGTGCGATCATTGTAACATACGGCGCTGCCGTTTTCAATGACATCGCGCGGCGCCAAATAGTTGCAGCGGTGCCAAATAATTGTCCCGCGTCAAAGCTTCCCCGCGGCGCGAGGCTCCGGCCCGCGTATGGCGGGAATCCCCGCGCAACCGGCGCTCCGACAGGCCGCGCCGCAAAAAGCTACGCGTCTTCCCCGCCCTCGAGCAGCTGGCGCATGAGCACGTCGTGGACCTCGTCGAGCTCCCGCCTGTCGTCAACTGTGGCGAGCAGCTCCTCGCCGTCTTTTTCCTCGACCTTCAGTATGATCATACCGAAGTCTTCGTCGTCCTCGTCCATGTCGGCCGGTAAAAAAGCCATGTAGAGCGCGCCGTTATATTCTATGGTGTCCAGATGCTCCAGTTCAAATTCATTGCCGTCGTCATCCGTAACGGAAATATAGTCGCTCCCGTACTCGTCGTCGCTCATAGGAACCTCCGTGACCGGTTTTATCTTTTGAGTTTTATCTGTACCGCGGCTTCATCATACGTCATTTGACGGCAATTATCAAGAGACGCGTCATGAAAAAATACGGCCGAACGCGCTGCCCAGACAAAAGGACGCGCCGGCCGTCGGCTCCGACGCGCCGGCGCAAGAAAAAGCGAAAACGCCGGATACACTGGAACAATCCCGCACATATTTCGTTATATACAAGGGTCGGGCCGAAGCGCGTCAGACGTCCGTCCGACTCCGGCGCGCCGCCGGTCAGGAGCCGAAATCCTCCAGAAGCTTCAGGACGTCCTCATACGTCGGCGCCTCGATGCCCTTTTCGAGCTTCTCCCGGTCGACAGCCCGCAGGGTGTCGATGTCGATCGTCGTCTCGACAGACGGCACTTCGTCCTCTTCGCTGAAAAACACGGCGATATGTCCGTTAAAAGCGCGCAGCCAGTAACTTTCGCGTTCCTGTGTCTCCACGGGCGCGGGCGCGGCTTCGGCGACGGCGGACGATGCCGCGGGCCGGAATGCGAGCGCCAGCAGCATCAGCGCCGCGGCTCCGACAAAAACGAGCATTAAAACGGCCTTGATCACCTTAATCATATGGGTATCCCACCTTTCATTCGCAGGTTACACAAAGATTATTCCCATATCTTACCGCCATTAGTCGTCAGGGCAATGCTTCGCGCGGGCCGCGGGAGGATCGGGCGGCGCAAACGCCCGCACTGCTTGTCCGGGAGAAAATTTACCATATATTGATACAAAAAATGCGCGCAATCCGCCGCAATCACAGAAATCTGTTTATTAACGGGATGTTTCGCGTTTTTCAGCCAACAAAATTTACAAAATAAAATTGACAGCTATGTTACAATAGCTGTAATATTGATTGGTTATGTTATGATTACGGAGAAGTCAGCCGAAAGAAAAAGCACTGGCCGAATCCGCCCCCGCGCGGCCGGATGGACGGGGAGCGGAGCGGCGCCGGGTGCCGCCATAAAACTCATCACGATCGCGGCCGGCCGGAATGAAAAGTCCGACGGCGCCGCTCTCGTACAGCCGGGAAGCAAGACGGATAAATATGTAAAGCCCGGGCGGTAAACGCCCGCCAAAACCGGCACGGGAGGTTCCCGCTGCCTTACAGTGAGGTGAACCGCTTGTCTATCAATCAAAGCGGCAAAGTAACTAAAATCGCCAAAACGGGCGCGCGGACGGTCGGGAGACTGATTGCCCTGATTCTGAAGATCATCGGCACGCTGGTGCTCATCGGCGTTACGACACTGCTCATTTTTGCCTGTATTTTCGTCATCTATGCCAAAACAAACCTGGTGAAGGAACTGGACGTCACGCTGGAAGAGCAAAAGCTGAGACTGTCCAGCATCATTTACTATGAAAATCCCGATACGGGCACCTGGGAGGAGCTCGTCACGCTCCAGAGCAAGGAGTACAGGCTCTGGGTCGATTACGAGGATATCCCCAAGGATATGGAGGAAGCGCTCGTGGCCATCGAGGACAAGCGTTTCTACGACCATCACGGCGTGGACTGGTACAGGACCCTCGGGGCGTTCGGCAACATGTTCTGGAAGATGAAGGACAATTTCGGCGGCTCGACCATCACGCAGCAGCTCATTAAAAACCTGACCGACGAGGACGAGGTGACCGTCCAGCGCAAGCTCCAGGAGATCTTCCGGGCGCTGGAGTTCGAAAAGGAGTATGAGAAGTGGCAGATCGTCGAATGGTATCTCAACCGGGTCACCTTCGGCGGCAACTGCTACGGCATCGGCGCAGCCGCCAACTATTACTTCGGCAAGGAGGTCGGCGAGCTGTCCCTGGCCGAATGCGCGTCCATCATCGCCATCACGAACAATCCTTCTTTATATAACCCGTATATCAACACGCAGGGCAATAAAAACCGCCAGGAGCTCATCCTTGACGAAATGCTCGACCAGGGATATATCACGCCGGAGGAACACAGGCAGGCCGTAAACGAAAAGCTTAGCTTTGTCCGGGGCGAGGACGAGGAAGCCAGCACGGTCATCTATACCTATTTCGAGGACGCCATCATCGAGGACGTCATCGCCGGCCTGATGGAGCTCAAAGGCTGCTCCTACAATGTGGCCACGCAGCTGCTGTTCACAAACGGCTACAGAATCCATTCGACGTTTAACCCGACGATCCAGTCTTACGTCGACAGCATCTATACAAATCTGGACGAGCTCCCCCTCGTGACGGGCTCCGACCAGCAGCTCCAGTCCGCCATCCTCATCGCCGAGCCGGACACCGGGCATATCGTGGCCATGGCCGGCGGCGTCGGCGAAAAAACGCTCAGCCGCTCCTTAAACCGCGCCACGCAGTCCAGGCGGCCGCCCGGCTCGTCCATCAAGCCGCTGTCCGTGTACGCGCCGGCCATCGAGTACGGGCTCATCACGCCGGAAACGCGTTTTGAGGACAGCGCGGACGTGCGTCTGAGCGGTACCGACTGGATGCCGAAAAACGACGACTGGGGCTACTCCGGCGTCCTCAACATCCGGACGGCAATCGTCCAGTCCAAGAACACGATCGCGGCTCAGGTCGTCGACCTGCTCACGCCTGCCCGCTCCTACAACTTCATGAAAAACGTGCTCGGTTTCGATTTGCCCGCGGCCGACTCGGACTATGCGCCGATGTCGCTCGGACAGCTGACCTACGGCGCAACGGTACGCGAGATGGTCGACGGGTATACCATGTTCGTCAACGACGGCGTCGTGAAGCACTCGATCACGTATACAAAGCTGTTTGACAACGAGTTCAACCTGGTCTATGAAAACGTGCCCGAAACGTCGGTTGCCATCAGCAACGTCACGGCATACTGGATAACAAACCTGCTCTCCGACGCGATCCAGCACGGCACCGGCCGGGGCGCCAATATCACCAATATCATGGCGTGCGCCGGCAAAACCGGTACGACGACCGATATGAAAGACCGCTGGTTTTCGGGATTCACGCCGTATTACGTGGCCGCCGTCTGGACCGGCTACGACATTCCGGCCGCCATGTCGGCGCCCAACGGCAACCCCGCGTCGGCGCTGTGGAAAAAGGTCATGACGCTCGTGCATCAGGACCTGCCGTACCTGGAGTTTGAAAAGCCGTCCGACACGTATCTGAAGCCCGTTCCCGGCGTGGACCCCGAGGTCCAGTATACGATCCGGGGCGTCACGCTCGAGGGCGAGGTCCTGTACGAATCGACCGAAACCGCCATCAAGGGCAAGGACATCACAGCCACGGCCACGCCCCTCGAGGCGTATGAGATCGTCGGCGCGACCGAGAAGACGATCACGATCACGGACGATCCGGGCGGGAATATCATAGAGTTCTTCTACAAACCCCTCGAAATTGAACCGACCGAGGACCCGTCGGCCTCGCCGTCCGGCGAACCGACAGGCGAACCGACGGGCGAACCGACGGGCGAGCCGACAGGCGAACCGACGGGCGAACCGACGGGCGAACCGACAGGCGAGCCGTCGGCAGAGCCGTCGACAGAGCCGTCAACCGAACCGTCAGCCGAGCCGTCGACCGAACCGTCCACCGAACCGTCGACATCACCGGCATCCATGCCGACCGACGCGCCGCCCTCCCCCACGCCGATCGACACGCAGCCGTCGCCGTCCCTGACGCCGGCCGCTTCCGATCCGTCGGCGCCGCCGCCTATGACGCCGGCCTCGTCGACTGCCTCGCCGCCGTCGGCCGACGCGTCACCGGCTACGCCGACTTAGCCATGGAAATCAAGACAGCGGATCACGCGCGATCCGCTGTCTTGTTATTGGCAAGACGTCCTCTTTTATTTACGGGTCAACCGATACGTCAGGTCCGCAAAAATACCGGCGCTTTGCCCGCCCGCCCTTCCCGGCGCAGCGTCCCCTTCGGCAACCGGATTTCAGTGACCAAAACAGGTCAATGAGAAATCATAAATGGTTTCCTTATTGGGAACAGGCAAATCCTTTCCGTTTTCCTCATCGGGAATGGGACGCAAGCCCCATTCCTTTAAGGGGCGGCGGGCGGGATGAAAAAGCGGGTTGCTGAGGCCGGCGGCCATCTGCGCGGCATTGCTGCTTTTAGAACAAGAGCTTAATTTTTCCGTTTTCCTGCCGGGGTATGGGGCGCAAGCCCCATTCCTTTAAGGGGCGGCGGGCGGGATGAAAAAGCGGGTTGCTGA
>CAYMLM010000028.1:0-11266 GCA_964391385.1 uncultured Papillibacter sp. | reverse complement strand
TTCCTGCCGGGGTATGGGGCGCAAGCCCCATTCCTTTAAGGGGCGGCGGGCGGGAAAAGATCAAATCGTGCAGGATCACCGCGAATTTATAAAGAACGGGAGCGGTACATATGCTGATGCTGACAAAAAAGGACTTTTCGGAAGTCAGGACATGGATTTTCCGGAACGCGCGGAACCTTGAGATCACCTTGTGGCGGTATTTCTTTGAAAACGGCGGCCGGGCCGACGTCGTTACGGCGCTGTCGTTTTATCAGAACGCGGACGGCGGCTTCGGCCAAGCGCTCGAGCCGGACAGCTGGAACCCTGAATCCTCGCCCTACACGACGCTTTACGCTATTAATACTCTTCAAAGCATCCGCTTTGAGGATATGTCGCACCCGGTTTTTGCGGGCATCCTTCGCTTTCTCGAAAGCGGCGCGCATTATACGGACGAGACCGGCTGGCTGTTTTCCATCCCGTCCAACGACGCGCACCCGCACGCGCCGTGGTGGACGTACAGCCCGGAGGCGAACGGTTACGAGAGCATCGGGGTCACGGCGGAGCTGGCGGCTTTCGTCCTCACGCACGGCGAAAAGGGTTCCGGTCTGTACACAAAAGCGCTGACGCAGGCCGGCCGGCTGGTCGAGCGGATGAGCGGGCCGGGCAAGTTCGGCGACATGGGCCTAAACGGCTTCTGCGTCCTGCTGGAGGCCGTCCGGAACGCGGGCCTGACGGAGCGGCTCGGCGCGGAAAGCGCGGCGGAAACGGTAAAAAAGCTCGTCTCCGATTCCATCGTCCGCGACACGGGCTTATGGCCGACCTACTGCGTGCGGCCGTCCAACTATATTAAAAGCCCCGACAGTCCCTACTACGCGGACAATGCCGACATCGTCCGGCGGGAGCTTGAATACCTCGTCGAAACGCGGCCCACGGGCGGCGTCTGGGGCATCGAGTGGAGCTGGTTTGACCTCGGGGAGACGTATCCGAAGGAGCTCGCAATCGCGGCCAACTGGTGGCGGGCGATCCACGCGATCGGGAAAATGCGGTTTCTGCGGAGCTTCGGGAGGCTCGAGGCATGAGAAGAGCGTTTATGCAGATTTACGTCAGGGACAGCGTCGAGGCCGTGGCGTTTTATCAAAGGGCGTTCGACGCGCCGCTGGGCTTTCACGGGAAGGACGAAAACGGCATGTTCATGCACGCCGAGCTCGAGGTGAACGGCGGGGTGATCGCCGTCGGTTATGACGCCGATGGCGGCGACGCGCGCGTGACCGGCAATACGATGCAGTTTTGCCTCCAGTTCGGCGACGGCGGAGAGGCCCGGGTGCGAAAGGCGTTCGACGTTCTCAGGGAGGGCGGCCGCGTCAGCACGCCGCCCGGCCCGTTTGACTGGAGTCCCTGCGCGACGGACGTGACCGACAGATACGGCGTCCGGTGGTGCCTGTTCGTGTGAGGGCAAATGGCGTGGCGGAATCAAAACTGAAAACGGGAACAGGAACAAAAAGGTATTTTTACGCGAAAAAAAGCAACGCCGCGGTCGGATGACCGCGGCCTTGCTTTTTTATGTTTGATCGCAACGGATTGAGTATCGCTGCCTGTCAGTTTTCGAAGAATTTGGCGTGGATGGCCTGGACGGCGCGGTCCGCGTCCGCCTCGTCGACAAGCACGGAGACCTTGATCTCGCTTGTGGAGATCATGTTGATGTTGATCTCCTCGTCGTAGAGCGCCTCGAACATCTGCACGGCGACGCCGGACGAGTTGACCATACCCGCGCCGACAATGCTGACCTTGGCGACCTTCGACGTGACGCTCAGCTCGCCAAAGCCGATGGCGTCCTGATGCTCCCGAAGCGCGTTCACGGCCTTTTCCATGTCGGATTTGGCGACCGTAAAGCTGATGTCCTGCGTGTCGACGCGTCCGATCGACTGCAGTATGATGTCGACGTTGACCTTTTCCTTGGCGAGGACCCTGAATACCTTGAAAGCGACGCCGGGTTCGTCCTTTACGCCGATGAGCGCGATCCGCGCGACGTTTGCGTCTTTGGCGATGCCGCTGATTTTTGCCTGTTCCACTTTCGTAACCTCCTTGACTTTCGTGCCGGGTTTTCTGACGAAGCTGGACAGCACCTCCAGCTTCACGCCGTAGCGTTTGGCCATTTCGACCGAGCGGTTGTGCAGCACCTGCGCGCCGAGAGAGGCCAGCTCCAGCATCTCGTCGTAGGTGATTTCCTCAAGCTTATGGGCTCCCGGCACCTTCCGGGGATCGCAGGTGTACACGCCTTCGACGTCGGTATAGATCTGGCAGAGGTCGGCGTTCATCGCCGCGGCGATGGCCACGGCCGTCGTGTCGCTCCCGCCGCGCCCGAGCGTCGTGATGTCCCCGAATTTATTGATGCCCTGAAAGCCCGCGACGATGACGATGCGGCGCTTGTCGAGCTCGTTCCGGATGCGCTCGGCCGTGACCTTCTTGATGCGGGCGTTGCCGTAGTCGGAATTCGTCTGCATCCCGATCTGCCAGCCGGTCAGCGATATGACGGGCAGTCCGATCCGCTCGAGCTCCATGGCCATGAGCGCGATGGAAATCTGCTCCCCGGTGGAAAGCAGCACGTCCATTTCCCTCTTTGACGGATGCGGGTTGATCTCGCCGGCCTTCTCGATCAGGTCGTCCGTCGTGTCCCCCTGCGCGGACAGTACGACGACGACGTCGTGATTGTCGCTGTACGTCTCGGCGATGATCCCGGCCACCCGCCGGACTCTTTCGGTGTCCGCCACGGAGCTCCCGCCGAACTTCTGAACAATAAATGCCATCTACATATCCTCCAATACCGATGCCTTAGTCTCATCGCATGTATAATCGGACCGTTCGTCCGATATAATGTACCGTCGCCGGACGGACGGTCTCAATCGATCATCCTGAACGCGCTGCGCACGTCCGCCTGTCTGAACAGGGCGTCGGCGCGCACGCGGTCCATCGGCCGCGTCGTGAACACGCAGACGCCTTCGGGCGCGCCGTCTATGAACGTCACGTCGCCGAATAGGCCTTTGATCGCGTCCGGTTTTCCGCCGGCGCGGACGTACCACGCGCTTTCCAGCAGCGCGGCGTCATACAGGAGACTCGCGTCGCCGTCTTCCCAGCTGATCCACTTGCGCGCATTGACGTGCTTGGCCGCGTCGATGATGTCGGCCACGACGGCGCTGGCCGTCGGCAGCTTGCCCGCGCCCGCGCCGTAGAACATCACGTCGCCGATGGCGTTGCCGCGGACGACGATGCCGTTCATGACGCCCTCGACGCCGGAGACGAGGTGCGCGTCGCTCACGAGATGCGGCGCGACATAGGCCGTGATCTTACCGTTTTCCAGATGCATGGCCCGTCCGAGCAGCTTGATTTTATACCCGATCCTGCCGGCGTACGAGATGTCCTCGAGCGTAACGCCCTCGATGCCCTCTGTCGGAACCTGATCGGGGTAGACGTGCCGCCCGAAGCACAGGGCGGCCAGGATGCAGATCTTCCGGCAGACGTCGTGGCCCTTGATGTCGGCGTCGGGGTTGGCCTCGGCGTAGCCGTTTTCCTGCGCCTGACGCAGCGCCGTGGCGAAGGGCAAGCCGTTTTTGACCATTTCCGTGAGGATATAATTCGTCGTGCCGTTTAAGATCCCGTAGATCTCGTTGATTCGGTTTGCGGCCAGGCACTGCGTGATCGGCCGGATGATCGGTATCCCGCCCCCGACGCTGGCCTCGAAGAGGTAGTTGACGCCGTTCTGCTTGGCCAGCTGCGTCAGCTCATACCCGTGGGTCGCCACGAGCTCCTTGTTCGACGTAATGACGCTCTTCCCTCTCACAAGGCTCCTGCGCGTGAAGTCGTACGCCACGCCGACGCCGCCGATCGTCTCGATGACGACGCGGACGTCCGGGTCATTTTCAACGACGGCGAAGTCCCTGACAAACAGCTTTTCATACGGGCTGCCCGTAAAATCCCGGATATCGACGATATATTTGACCCTGATGTCCTGCGCCGCGTTCTGGGAAACCATGTCGCCGTTTTTTTCGATGACCTCCATGACGCCGGAACCGACCGTGCCGAATCCCAGAATAGCGATATCAAACATCCCAATTCCCCCTGTACCTCATTGCAATCGCATTGGTTTATCTCTGGCGAATACATGCATTCGTAATTAAGAATAATACCATAGGTTCTATTTTTGTGCAACCGTTTTAACGTATCGGGCGGAAGCAATTGCATAAGCGGGGCGCCGCGCGAACCGGTTCACGCGCTATAAATGTCCGGATGAACAGCCCGCGCGGCTGTGCGTGAATCCGGCGCGACCCGGATTGACGGATATCAGGCACACCGCGGAAATATCTGTCTGAAGCTTACAAGGCTGCGCAAGGAGGTTTTTATGCCGGAAAACAAGCACCTGCGCCGCGCTCTTTACTGCCTTTACGGCGCGGCGGCAATCGCCATCGTCTGGCTGGTCCTGCGCTTTTTACTGCCTTGGCTTCTGCCGTTTATCGTGGCTTTTGTCATCGCCCGGCTCATGGAGCCCGCCGTGCGCTTCCTGACGGAACGTTACAGGATCCGGCGCGGCTTCGCCTCGGCCCTGTGCACCGTCGTCGTCTTCGCCGTGCTCGTCGCGCTCACGTCCCTCGCCATCGGCCGTGCGGTCATCGAGCTGACCGCCCTCGTCAAGGATCTGCCGAGGCTGCTGGGCAACATCACGCGGACGATAGGCGTCCTCGGCGAGAAGGTCGACGGGTTTATCAAATCCGCGCCGCCGGAGATCCAGAATTACCTCAACAACGCGATCGACGGCTTCAACGCGAAGAGCGCGCAGCTCCCGGCCGAGCTTTCGGGAAAGGTCCTGGATTTCCTGTCGCACGCCGCCAAATTCACGCCGAGGCTCATCCTGTTTTTCTTCGCATGCGCGCTGGGCTCCTTTTTTATCAGCTGCGGCTATAAGGAATTTACCGGCTTTATCCTGCGCCAGATCCCGAAGCGCCGCCACAAGTCGCTGGGCGACTTTAAAAACGACCTGCTGGCCACGTTCGGCAAATGGATCAAGGCCGAGCTGATGCTGGCCGGGATCACGTTCGCGGAGATGACGGTCGCGTTTCTGATCCTGCGCATCGAATTTGCCATTTTGCTCGCGCTGCTCGTGGCCGTCGTCGACCTGCTGCCGGTCGTCGGCTCGGGCGCGGTGCTGATCCCCTGGGCGCTCGTGTCGCTCATCGGCGGCAACTATAAAACGGCCGTCACGCTGGGCGTCATCTACGCCGTCAACATCATCGTCAGGAACCTGCTCGAGCCGAGGCTCATCGGCCGGCAGATCGGCCTTCCGCCGATCGTCACGCTCATCGCCATCTACGTCGGGTACAGCGCCATAGGCGTGTCGGGTATGATCCTCTTCCCCATCGCGCTCATCATGGTCAAGCACCTCAACGACAAGGGGTATATTAGGCTGTGGAAGTGAGGCGGCGGACGGGAAAGGACGAGGACCGGTCTTAAGCCTCCCTCCTGAGGGAGGTGGCGCGCAGCGCCGGAGGAAGCCTCGTATTCGCTAGGCCGCTGATAACTCCCTCAGTCGCCTGCGGCGACAGCTCTCTCAAGAGGGAGCCTCTTAAAGCAATCCTCAGTCGGCTGCGCCGACAGCTCCTTTTCAGTAACCAATGCACAAATCGCAAGTCGGCGTCTGAGCGGATTATTTCACGCTATTTCGCCCAAAAAGCCTCGTTAATACACAGAGTATTGCCTGCGTTTTTTGGACGAACTGACGAAAAATCCTCTCGCTCATCCATCCAACGCGATTTGTGCAGTGGTTACTCCAAAGGAGCCTTAAGGCACCTAAAATGGCGGGCGGATATTAAATCCGCCCCTATGCGGCAAAACGAAAATTTTTAACCCTTCGTCTCTGAACTGAAATAGGGCGGCAGCCCTGTACCTTTTTAAGGGCGGCGGGAAATGAAATCAAAATAATAATTGATTGCCATAAAGCAGATATTAACCGTGAACAGGGATCGGAAGCATATTGAATAGTTATTCATTTATCTAAATAGCTTTTCATATAATAAACAGGGGGACAAGCTATGCCGGACAAGATGAAATGCGCCGTCGCGGGACTTCTGACCGGCGCGCTCAACGGCTTTTTCGGCGCGGGCGGCGGCATGCTCCTGGTGCCGCTTCTCATCCGTTGGGTGAGGCTCGAGGAACGGCGGGCGTTCGCCACGTCCGTTTTCATCATAGCGCCCCTGTGCGTCGTGTCGGCCGCCGTTTACCTGTTCCGGGCCGGTATAAACCCGGCGCCGGCTGTCCCATATCTCGTCGGCGGACTGGCCGGCGGCTTTATCGGCGGACGTATATTCAACAAGATACCGACCTCGCTCCTGCACCGCATTTTCGGTCTGCTCCTGCTCTACGGCGGCTTGCGCAGCATTTTCGCATGAGCGCCGGCGGGTCCGCGGCCATGACGGCCCTGTCCGTTCTGGCCGGCCTGCTGGCGGGCGTGCTGTCCGCCTGGGGCGTCGGCGGCGGGTCGCTGCTCATCTTGTACATGACGCTTGTCGCGGGGCTCGGCCAGCAGTCGGCGCAGGGCGTCAACCTGCTCTACTTCCTGCCGACCTCCCTGTCGGCGCTGATTTCACATCTGAAAAACAGGCTCGTCGAGGTGCGCCTGGCCCTGCCGGCCATCGCCGCGGGCGCCGTCTCCGCGCTGGGCGTGTCGTTTTTGGCGACGGGGCTCGATACGCGCATCCTGCGGAAAATCTTCGGGGGGTTTATCCTCCTCGTGGGCGTCAGCGAGGTGTTTTACCGACCGAAAAAAGAAAAGCGGGATTGAATAGATGTGCGGCGTCTCCTGCACTGACGGGGACGCGGCGATGAACTCCCTCAGTCACCTTCGGTGACAGCTCCCTCAGGAGGGAGCTTTACGGGGTACTCAGGCCCTCATCCGTCACGGCTCCGCCGCGCCGCCTTCCCCCAGGGGAAGGCTTAGCCGTTTCCTAAGCGGGTCATAGGGCCGCGGGCCCTCTTCCTTTGCTTGGGCGGCGGGCGGGATTAGATTTATCGGCAGGCGAAACGGATCGGATAAATATAAAATCACCCTGTACCGGGAATTGTTCCGGCGGCAGGGTGATTTGCGCTTTATGCTGGCTGCGCGTCAAAGCTTGTCGGAAAGCTCACGGACCTGCCCGCCGATCCGGCTGAGCTCCTGAAGGGAATTCGCGATCTCCTCGAGGACGGCCGCCTGGCTCTGGAACAGCGCGTTGGTGGCCACGATCCTGTCGGAGATGTTGTCGACCGACGACGACATCTCCTTTAAAAAGGCTTCGATCCTCGCAACAGAGTCCGACGCGGACTGCGACAGGCGCTGAATCTCCTCCGCGACGACACGGAAGCCGCGTCCCGACGCGCCGGCGCGCGTGGCCTCGATCGCGGCGTTGATCCCGAGCAGGTTGGTCTGCAGGGAGATATCCTGAATGAGCTTGACGATCTTCGACGAGCTTTCCGCGTCGCTGCTGGCCTTCTTGCTCAGCTCGGCGATACCCTCGTTGGCGGCGAGGACCTTCTGCACATCCCTCGACAGCGATTGGATCGACTCGTTTGATTGGCTCAGATAATCCGCCAGATTCTGCGACAGCGATTTCAGCTGATCGCTCCGCCTGAGGCTGCGCCCGATCGAGATCGCGCCGACGACTCTGCCGCCGTCGTCTTTAAGCGGGACGGAGTAGGATCGAAACGGCACGCCGTATACCGACTCCGGGATCTCCCGGACAACGGGGCGGCCGGTCTCGAGGGCCTGCGACAGTCCCCCCTCCGGGATCCTGTCGCCGTAACGCTCCTTGAGGGGCAGGCTTCTGGACGGCTGATTGATGAGAAAAATCTCCCGGTTCACGAGTGCCGCGGACACGTCCTCCTCTTTGTCAAAAAAACCGGGTATATAGGGCATGATCTTCGCCATGATCTGCAGAATCTCAGGTTCGTTTTTCATGAAATCATCCATATGCAAACCCACTTTCCAAGCAGCTTTCGTGATTGCCATATACTATATCGAAAGATGCCGGGCAAAAATTCAGCGAATTTCATCAGTTTGTAATAAAAAGTAATATTTTCCATCCGAAAAGCGCCCGACGGCGGTTTTTATCTGAGGCTGTTGAGGTAACCTTCGAGAATCAGCGACGCGGCGACGGCGTCAAGCCGGCCTTTGCGTTTTTTTCCGTAGACGCCGGCGTCCGACAGTATCCGTTCGGCGTCCACTGTCGTCCGGCGCTCGTCCCAGAGCACGACGTCGAGACCGTGCCGGTCGCGCAGGAGCGACAGCAGCCGCTCGGTCTTTTCGGCGCGCGGGCCGAGAGAGCCGTCCATGTTTTTAGGGTAGCCGAGCACGAGCCGCCCGACGGCGCGTGCTTTCGCCTCGCACGCGACCTTCTCCGCCGTGCGCTCCGGAGACCGCTCGGTTATAATAAACGCCTCGCCGGACAATACGCCCAGCGCATCGGAGACGGCGATACCCGTCCGCGCGTCCCCGTAGTCAACCGCCATAATCCGCATCGCAAACTACCGATCCCTGTTTTCCCTGGCGAGCCGTCTCCGGCGGCCTTCTTCAAACAGTAATTTTTCTTCGTCCGTCTCGCAGACGAGCGGGGTCAGCTTTTTCGGCTTGCCCGTCTTATCGAGGGCAACCATCGTAAAAAATGCCGTCTGGGTCCGCAGGGGCGGGTCCTCGGTGTCGAGGTCCTCCACGTCGACCGTCACGACGATCTCCATCGACGTGGAGCCGACATAGGCGATCGTCGCGGTGCAGGTGACAAGCGCGCCCACAAATATCGGAAACAGAAACTGCAGCTCGTCCACGCGCGCCGTCACCACGTTGCTGCGCGCGTACCGGCGGGCCGCGGCGCCCGCGGCCGTGTCCATGAGCTTCATGATCTCCCCGCCGTGGACGTTGCCCACGTAGTTGGCCTGGCTCGGTAGCATTGTCTGGGTCATTGTGATCGTCGTTCGCTTGTCCATAAAAATGTCTCCTTTTCCGTCAGATTCGAGGGGCTTGAAACGACAGCTGTTTTCCTTGCGGTCCCAAAGGACCGCCGATAAAATTATATACAATTTATTCGTATTGTACAATGGCTGTGGGAGTTATTTCGTCAAGGTTTACGAAACCTGGCAACGAGCCCATAAGGTACATGCGGCGCGCTTGGTTCCCTTGCGCAACGTCGGACCGGTACTCAAACAAAATAAGTACAGAAGGGAAAAGGTCAAATCGAAAGGGAGTGTCTCCATATTGAAGCACTCCCTTTCATAGCTACAAGCGCGGCGCGCCGTGCGGCAGTTCAGCTATTATGCTGATTTTGCCGGCGATGCCGCTTCATTTCCCGGTTTGCCGATCCTGAAAACGCTGACGGCCTCCTTGAGGAGCGCCGCCTGCGCGGACAGCTCTTCGCTGGTGGACGCGCTCTCCTCCGCCGTGGCCGCGTTGTTCTGCACAACCATGGAGACCTGCGCGACACCGCCGCCGATCTCCTGAATGGACGCCGCCTGCTGCGTCGACGCGTCCGCGATCTCCTCGATCAGCTCGGCGGCCTTTGCCACCTCCACGACAATCTTTTCAAGCGCCTCGGCCGTCTGATGGGCGATCTTCGTCCCCGCTCCGACCTTCTGGATGGAGCCTTCGATGAGCTCCGTCGTCTCCTTGGCCGCCTGCGCGCTGCGTCCGGCCAGATTCCGGACCTCCTCGGCGACGACGGCGAAGCCCTTGCCCTGCTGCCCGGCCCGCGCCGCCTCGACGGCCGCGTTGAGGGCGAGGATGTTCGTCTGGAAGGCGATGTCGTCAATGACCTTGATGATCTTGCCGATGTTTTCGGAAGAGACGCTGATCTCCTCCATGGCCTTGAGCATCTCGGCCATCTGCGCGTTGCCTTCGAGCGCGTCCTTTTTGACCTCTACCGTCAGGGTGTTGGCCGTCTGGGCGCTCGACGCGTTATTCGACGTCTGCGCGCCGACCTGCTCGAGCGCCGCGTTGAGCTCCTCGACGGTGCCGGCCTGTTCGGTCGCGCCCTGCGACAGGTTGACGCTGGAATCCGACACGAGTGCGGCGCCCGCCGCGACCTGGTCGGCCGCCGTGATGATCGAGGACATGATCTCGGACAGGCGGGAGACAAGCCCCGACAGGCTCTTGCCGAGCACATCCTTCTCGGATTCGATTTTGAAATTGACCGTCAGGTCGCCGTCCGCGAGCTTCATGGTGGACCGCACCTGCTCTTTCCGGGCCTCCACGACCTTGCTGAGGGAAGCCATCAGCTGTCCGACCTCGTCCCTGGTGTCGACCTTCATTTCAATATCCACATCGCCGAGGGCCAGCTTGTCGGCCGCCTCGGCCATCTTTTTGATCGGCTTGCTGATCAGGCGCGATATGTAGATCCCGAGCACGATGGACAGCGCGATCCCCACAACGGCGATGAGAATGAGCATGAGGGCCGAGCTGCTCGCCTGAGACTCGTTTTCCGCAGCCCGTTCCCCCGCCGTGACGGCGGCGTATTCCATCAGTCCGCTCAAGTTATTGCTCACGGTCTCTCCGGCCGGCCCGAAAACATCTTTAATCAGCTGATTGATCGCGTCCATGTCTCCGGCCAGCACAGCCGCAAAAGCCTCGTCCGTATGAGCTTTATAATTTTCCCAGCCGACTCCGGCAGCCTCGCAATACTCGATCGCTTCTTTCGACACTAAAACCTCACGCGCGTTCCCGAAGGCTTCATCGACTTCCGTTATGATTGTCTGAATCTCTTCGTACCCTTCCCTGATATCCTCTTCTTCGCTGAGCATCGTCAATCGCAGCATTTTATAGCGCACGACCTGGAAGTTGGCGTCGGCCTCTCCGCTGTATTGCAGCGCCATGGCGTTTCTTTCATATAAAAACGTCGACGAACTGCTAATATTGGACACAGTGATAATGCCGATGACACCGATGGCCGCCGCTAAAACTGCCACGATCAGAAATCCGATGATCAGCTTTGTCGCGATGGGCTTGTTTTTGTACCATTTCATATTGTGTCTCCTTCTATTCTGGATAACTGCTTGAAGTTACGGTTTTATTACCGTAACTGCCGCAGTTATCCATTTCTTCTATCCCCAATACTCTTATCGCGTATCATATTTACAACATTAAGAATTTTTTTCTATTTTAAGTAATTTTTTATATTACTGATATCTATTTCTTTGTATTTTTGGCACATTGCCTATCTTTTACTTAATATTTGCAGCTTTTCAGAGAATTTTTTACAAATAGATCGTAAGATCACACGAC
>CAYMLM010000027.1:3841-19240 GCA_964391385.1 uncultured Papillibacter sp. | reverse complement strand
TGACAGGCGGCGGCGCGGCGGCGATCGGCTGCGTCTGAAGATACCAGTCTCATCATGTTGAATTGGTTGTTATTTCAAGTTATCTGTTATATAATATCATATGGCAAAGTAAGCTTTGTCGCGGCGGGTACTGGACCCGTGTCGGCGTCAATGCTTACTTGGTCGATACCCTCGGCAGTCCGGTAAATCCGACTGCAGCGGTAATTCCGGTCTTGATTGCGCCGAGGGTATCCAAATGGAAACGTTCGCACCAAGGTTCGCTGCGGGCGTATGCTGCGGGTCGGTTCCGACATGCCTAGCTCTTGGTCAGCGTTTCCATGAAATAAGACGAGCGGAACCCACAGCGGCAGGGTTTCCGCTCTTTTCATGCCGCAGGCGCGGATTTCCGGACCTGCGGTATTTGTCTTGTAGCTCCGGCTTTGATCATGACGGCTGCCTGCTTGCAGGCGTACAATTGTGTCGCTGAACCGATTGTATGTCAGCGGTCCGGCTAATGTTATAAAAACTCCCAAAAAACTCCCATCAGCCGATGCAAACCGGCAGACAGTATGCTATAATTATTTCAAAAAGCCCGCTTTTTTGTGCGGTAATTCCGACGTTATCTACAGCAGACGCTGCTTGATTGAGGAGTGTTGACAATGGCATTCAAACTAAACGGCCTGTCTTTGGGCGCAGCCTCCTCCGCGACCCAGATAGAGGGCGGCGACCTGAATCACAGCTGGAACGATTGGTACCGCCGCGGCCGGATTACGGACGGCACCGATCCCGCCCGCGCCACGGACCACTGGAACCGCTGGCGAGAGGACGCCGACCTGATGGCGGAAATGGGCATCCGGCACTACCGGCTCGGCATCGAGTGGGCACGGCTTTGCCCCGAGCGGGACCGCGTGGATCAGGCGGCCGTCGCCCGCTACCGGGAGGAATTCGAGTATCTGCGCGATCGGGGCATATCGGTCCTTCTGACGATCCACCACTTCACGAATCCAATGTGGTTCGAGGAAAAGGGCGGCTTTACGAAAGCGGAAAACCTCGCGGATTTCCTCAATTTCGTCGAGCTGGCCGTGCGGTCCTTCGGGGACCTTGTCTCGGAGTACGTCACGATCAACGAACCGAACGTCTACGCCACGCAGTCTTACTATTTCGGGACGTGGCCGCCGGGCGAAACGTCCATGAAGCGGGCCTTTGCGGTCATGACGAATCTGGCTGTCTGCCATATCCGCGCTTATGGCCTCATCCATAAAATCCGTCTGGAGATGGGATATCAGGACACCCGGGTGAGCTTTGCGCACCACCTGCGGGTGTTCGTCCCCGTTTCTATGGGCAATCCGTATCACCGCGTCTGCGCGCGGCTGATGGAGCGCTTTTTCCAGGGCGCGGTCACGGACGCGCTTTATTTCGGCGTGTTCAGATGGCCGCTCAAAAAGCCTCCGGAGGCGATGCGCGGCGAGTACGCCGACTTCATCGCCGTGAACTATTACACGCGGACGACCGTCACGGGCTTCAGGGACGGCACGCGCAAGGGCGCCCAGTTAAACGATCTGGGCTGGGAGATCTACCCCGAGGGCATCGTCCAGTGCTGCAAGGATCAGCTGGAGCGCATCGCCCGGCCGATCTATATCACGGAGAACGGCACCTGCGACAACGCGGACGCCTTCCGTTGCCGTTATATATACGAGCACCTGGAAGCGCTCTGCCGCTCTTCCCTGCCCGCCGAACGGTATTACCACTGGTGCTTCTGCGACAACTTCGAGTGGGCCGAGGGCGAGAGCGCCCGGTTCGGGCTTGTGCACGTGGACTACGAGACCCAGAGGCGCGCCGTGAAAAACTCCGGGCGTTTCTACGCGGACGTGATCCGCGCCGGGGGTGTGACCGACGAGATATATGATCAGTATGTAAACGATCAGAGATATCATTTTTAAATGCGGTAACGGAAGAGACGAACGCACATCCGGCGCTTCGCGCCGCCAACCCAGTGCGAAGTTCCTTCGCACGAGGGGAAGGCTTCAATCCACTGCGGGGAGGTTTTGTATTGATAACCTTCGGCGACAGCGTGTTCAGGCTGGATACTTCGGCCACGACCTACATGTTCCGGGTCACAGCCTTCGGCCATCTCGAGCACATCTATTACGGCGTCCGCCTCCCGGCGGATGAACGCTCCGGCACGCTCGCGCAAAAGCGCGCGCTCCCGATGGGCGGCGCCATCGTCTACGACGAATCGGACGGGCTCTACTGCCTCGGCGACATACAGCTGGAATGGTCGGACAACGGCCGCGGCGACTACCGGCAGAGCCCGACGGAGCTGGTGATGCCGGACGGGTCCTTCGTCAGCGATTTTACGTACGTCTCACACGCCGTCCGGGACGGCGGCATCGAAATGGAAACGCTGCCGTCGGCCTGCGGCGCGGACCAGACGCTGGCCGTCGAAATGAGAGACGCCGCCTGCGGCGTCGCGCTCACGCTGTATTATTCGGTCTTCGAAAAAGCCGACGTCATTACGCGCCGTGCCGTCCTGAAAAACGACGGCGAAGCGCCGCTCGTCATACGGCGCGTCATGAGCCTGATGGTCGACCTGCCGGACGAGGGCTTTGACATGCTGACACTCGACGGGGCGTGGATCAGGGAGGCGCATCCGCACAAGCGGCCGGTCGGATACGGAATCACGGTCAACGCCTCGACGACGGGCTCGAGCAGCAACCTGCACAACCCCGGCTTCCTGCTGGCCGCGCGCGGCGCCACGGAGGCGCACGGCCGGGTCTACGGCTTCAACCTCGTGTACAGCGGAAACCATTACGGCGCGGCTGAAAAAAGCGAGTTTGACAGTGTGCGCGTATCGCTCGGCATAAACCCCCACTGCTTCGACTGGCGGCTCGGCCGGGGCGGGCGCTTTGAGACGCCCGAGGCCGTCATGACGTTCAGCGCCGAGGGTTTCGGCGGCATGAGCCGCAACATGCACGCCTTCGTCGGCGATCACATCGTCCGGGGCGCGTGGAAAAAACGTGAGCGGCCTGTTTTGATCAACAATTGGGAGGCCTGCTTCTTCGATTTCAATGAAAGCGGCCTGCTGCGGCTGGCGAGGGCCGCGAAGGAGCTCGGGATCGAGCTGTTTGTCCTGGACGACGGCTGGTTCGGCGCGCGCAACGACGACACGGCCGGGCTCGGCGACTACGATGTCAACCTCAAAAAGCTGCCCGGCGGGCTGACGGGCCTTGCCGACAAGCTCCGTGCGCTCGGGCTCGGCTTCGGGCTGTGGGTCGAGCCGGAGATGGTCAACCCGGACAGCGACCTGTTCCGGACCCATCCCGGGTACGCCGTCCGCGTTCCGGACAGGAAGCCGGTCCTGGGGCGGCACCAGCTCGTTCTGGACCTGTGCCAAAGCGAGGTCCGCGATTACATCGTCGAAAATGTCGGCCGGGTGGTCGACGAGGCGGGCGCGGCTTACGTCAAATGGGACATGAACCGCCATATCGCGGAGGGGTACTCCCCGGCGCTTTCAAATCAGGGCGAGTTTTACCACCGGTATATCCTGGGGCTCTATGAGGTCCTGCGGCGCATTTTCGGCCCGAGACAGCACATCCTGCTCGAAAGCTGCTCGAGCGGTGGCAACAGGTTCGACCTCGGGATGCTCTGTTTTTCGCCCCAGATCTGGACCTCCGACGACACCGACCCCGTCGAACGGCTGAAGATCCAGACGGGCCTCAGCTACTTTTATCCGCCCTCGACGATGGCGGCCCATGTCTCGCAGGCGCCGCATCAGCAGACGCTCCGGGACACGCCGCTTTCCACCCGCTTTCACGCCGCCTGCTTCGGCTGCCTGGGCTACGAGCTCGACCTCGGGTTTCTCTCGCCCGAGGAGAAAAAGGACGTCGCCGGGCAGATCGCGTTCTACAAGCAGTACCGGCGCGTCTTCCAGTACGGCGCGTTCAGCCGCGTTGAAACGGAGAAAGCAAACAAGGTGATCTGGCAGAGCGTCTCCGGGGATCAAAAAACGGCCGTGACGGGCTTCTTCCAGACGCTGGCCGAAGCCGCCGAGAGCGGCGACCGGCTGACCGTCACGGGCCTTGCCGGGGGGACGTACAAGGTCCGCTCCCGGCCGCAGCGGCTGTACCTGAAGCGCTTCGGCGGGCTGGTCAATCACATCCTGCCCGTAAAGCTCAATCCGGGCGGCCTCGTGCTGCATACGGCCAACCGCATCAAGAGCCTTGACAGCTGCGCGGAGGAATACGTCTGTTCCGACAGGGCGCTTGCCGCCGGGATACCGCTCGCGCCCCAGTTTTCGGGGACGGGCTATAACGAAAAAATCCGCATGCCCGGGGATTTCGGCTCGGATCTGTATATAACGGAGCGTATCGACAAGGAGGAGACCGCACATGGATAAAAGCGCCAAAAGCAACCGTTTCACCTTCGGCCTGGGTACGGTGGGCAGGGATATGCTCTACTCGCTTGTGAGCCTGTACCTGATCTTTTACCTGACCGACATCCTGAACCTGCCCGATTCCACGATGCTGTGGATCGCGGGCGTCTTCACCGCCCTGCGCATATTCGACGCCTTCAACGACCCCGTCATGGGCTTTCTCGTCGACAACACGCGCTCGCGCTTCGGCAAGTTCAAGCCCTGGATCGCCGCCGGCGGCCTGGTCGGCGGCATCCTGACGGTGCTGTTCTTCACCGATCTCGGTTTGACGGGCGCGGGGTACATCGTCTCGTTTGTCATCTTGTATCTCGCGTGGGACCTCACGTACGGGGCCAACGACATCGCCTACTGGTCCATGCTTCCGTCCCTCTCAATCAACCAGAAGGAGCGTGAAAAAATCGGTTCCTTCGCCCGCATCTGCGCAAACGTCGGCATGTACATCTGCGTCGTCGGCATCATCCCGATCACGGAAGCGCTGGGCGGGGACAAGCGCGCGTGGCTCATCTTTGCCGCCGCCGTCGTCGTCGTCACCTGGGCGTTTCTCCTGTTCCCCCTGCTCGGAGTCCGGGAGAACCGCGCGATCGTCCAGAAGCAGGAAAAGACGTCGGTCCGGGAAATGTTCGGCGTGATCTTCAAAAACGACCAGCTCCTGTTCACGGCCATCGCGATGGCGCTGTTTGAGATCGGCTACGCCACGACGGCGACCTTCGGCGTTTACTACTTCAAGTACGCCTATTTAAACGAGGATATGTACTCCGTTTTCGCAGCGATCCTGGGCGTGGCCCAGCTTGCGGCGCTGGCCGTCTTCCCCGTCTTCTCCAAAAGATTCAGCCGGAAGCAGCTGTACGCGTTTGCTACGCTTCTCGTCGTGCTGGGATATATTGTTTTCTTCTTCGCCCCGATGAACATACTGATCATCGGCGTCGCGGGCGTGCTGATCTTCGTCGGTCAGGCCTTTATACAGATTCTCATGCTGATGTTTTTGGCCGACACGATCGAGTACGGGCAGTGGAAGCTCGGCAGGCGCAACGAGAGCATCACGTTCTCTGTGCAGCCGTTCATCAACAAGATCGGCGGCGCGCTCGCCAGCGGCGTTGTGACGGTCACGCTCGTCCTCTCGGGGATCAACCGCGCCGCCGCGCCCGAGGACGTCACGTCCGGCGGCCTTCTGATCATGAAGGCGGCGATGCTGCTGTTCCCGCTGATCACGATTGTCGCCGGCTATATCGTCTACCGGCTGAAATACAAGATTGACAAAGAAATGTTCGACGGGATCGTTGCCGAGCTCGGCCGGCGCGGCGACCTTCTTCTTGAGGACAGGAAAAAATAAGGATCGGAGCCGGATATGCTGACGAACAACAGCCGGATCAAAGACGTATACGCGCATCCCATCGGAAGGGACATCATCCGGCAGATACTGCTGCTGACAGGCCGGAGCGACGACATTCTGACTAATCCGCTCATCGGCGCGCTCAGGCTGAAGCGGCTGCCGGCCCTGTCGGCCGGCACTGTCGACGCGGGCTTCATCGACGCGCTGCTGACGGTCCTGAACGCCGAGACCGACGCGCCGCGCGCCGACGTCGGCACCCCGCAGCCCGCCTGGTGGAAGCAGGCCGTGTTTTATCAGATCTATCCCCGCAGCTTCAAGGACTCAAACGGCGACGGGATCGGCGACCTGCGCGGCATCACCGAGAAGCTGGACTACCTGAAGGCGCTCGGGATCGACGCCGTATGGCTGTCGCCCGTCTACGACTCCCCGAACGACGACAACGGCTACGACGTCCGCGATTACCGGAAAATCCTGGCTGAATTCGGGACGATGGCGGATTTCGACGCGCTGCTCGAGGGCATCCACGCCCGCGGGATGCGCCTCGTCATGGACCTCGTCGTCAATCACACCTCCGACGAGCACGAATGGTTTCAAAGGGCCGTTGCGCAGCCCGATTCAAAATATTCCGACTACTATATATTCCAGGACAAGCCGAACAACTGGGTCTCGCTGTTCGGCGGGAGCGCCTGGCGCGCCATTGAAAAACGGGGGCAGCACGCGCTGCATCTGTTCTCGGAAAAGCAGATGGACTTAAACTGGGAGAGCGCCGAGGTCCGCCGCGAGGTCCGGGAGCTTGTGACCTGGTGGCTCAAAAAGGGCGTGGACGGCTTCCGCCTGGACGTCGTGAACTTCATCTCAAAGCGCCGGGAGGACCGCGGCGGCGGACTGCCGGACGGCAACGAGCTCATCGGCAGGCTGACGGGTTACACAGGCATGGAGCACTATTTTTACGGGCCGAAGCTGCATGCGTACCTGCGCGAGCTGAAAAAAGAGGCGTTCGCGCCCTATCGCGCCTTTTCCGTCGGGGAGACGCCCGGCGCGGGCATGGAGATGTGCAAGCTTCTGACAGCCGATTACCGCGGCGAGCTGGACATGGTGTTCAACTTCGACCACCTCGAAACGCCGGGGCACGACCGGTTTGACGACTACCGGTACGATCTCGGCTATCTCGGGCAATACCTGACCGATTGGATGGAAAACTACGGACAGCATTCCTGGATGTCCCTGTTTCTTGAAAACCACGACAACCCGCGCATGATCTCAAAGGTCGATCCCGACCCGAAATACAGGAACGTTCTGGCCAAGCTGCTGGCCGTGCCGCTTCTGACGCTCAGAGGGACCCCGTTTATCTATCAGGGGCAGGAGCTCGGCATGGTCAACAGGGACTTCAGGTCCATCGGCGAGCTCCGGGACGTCGAGAGCCTCAATCTGTACGAGGAATATCAAAAAACAATGACCGCGGACGAAGCGTTCAAGAAGGTACTGGCCGGGTCCCGCGACCACGCGCGCACGCCGATGCAGTGGACGGACGGCGCGCGCGGAGGCTTTTCGGAGGCGGCTGCGTGGATCGACGGCGGCGACGACTATAAAATCTGCAACGCTCAGGCGCAGGAGCGGGACAAGGACTCCGTCCTGAGCTTCTACCGCTCGCTCATCGGCCTGAGAAAAATGTACAGCGCGCTCGTCTACGGGGATGTCCGGATCGAAAACAAAAAAGAAAAGGACCTGTTCGCATACCGGCGGACGGACGCGAAGGATTCCTTTTATATCGAGTGCAATCTCAGCCGGGAGCCAAAAAAGCGGAAAGCTGCGCCTAAGGGCGCGATCCTTATGCTGTCGAATTATCCGCCCGCGCCGGACAGCCCGCTCCGGCCCTACGAGGCGGCCGTGTGGTATTGCCCAAAGGAGTGAGACGATGCCGGCGTGTATCGCGCATTATCAGTTCGGTCAGGATATGCTCAAGCGCCTCGACGATGCTGCGAGGGCGAACGCCCTTGCCTATAAAGCCGAATTTGACATCGGCCTGCAGGGGCCGGACATCTTCTTCTTTCATAAGCCCTACCGCCGCAGCGCGATCGCCGACTACGGCAGAGCATGGCACAGCCGGCCCGGCTGCGACCTGTTCGGCCCGATCCTGGAAAAGGCGCGCGAGGGGGCGGCCCTGTCGTATCTCACGGGTCTCATCTGCCATTATGTCCTCGACAAGACCTGCCATCCCTATATATATGGGCACAGTCTCGAGCCGAACGACCACCAGCGGATGGAGTCCGCCTTCGACAGCTCTGTCATGCGCGGCGCCGGCCTGTCGAAGGACAGGTATCTCTACCTTCCCGTCTTCGGGGCCGACTATGAGGCGATGGCCTCGCTGTGGCCGGGCATGGCGGCCGGCACAGTGAAAAAATGCGTCCGGGCGGAACGGCGCGCCGTGTGGCTTCTGGACCACGGAAGGCTCCTCGGCGTGTGCGAGGCGGTCGCCGGACGGCGCGGGGCGTTCACGCCGATGACCCTGCCGGACGGGGTGCCCGCCGTTCAGACGGAGCACGTCCGGGCGCTGCGCGCGCTGTACGACAAAGCGCTGGACGAAGGCCCCGCGCTGCTGCGTCAGGCCTTCAAAGCCATGGGCACAAGTCAATCCGCCGTGACCGGGTTTGATTTAAATTACAAGGGGAAAGACGCGGTCCGCTGAAATTTTTTGATTTTCCGGTCATAGTCGGACACCCGCATCGAATACACTTACCGGGGGTGTATTTTATGGCGGCGATCAAAACGGTGATTCTCCTCGGTCAGTATTCCATACCGATTTCAATGAGGAAAGCGACGGTCGAGACCGATATCCAGCTGCATGAATACCACGCCAAGGACCGGGGCCGGACCTGCCGGAAAACCCTGTGTGCCGGCTGCGGCAAGGAGCTGTCCGCCGGGGATATCGTCAAAGGGTTTGAGTATGACGCGCACTGTCTCGTCCTGCTGGAAAAAGACGAGCTCAGGCAGCTCAGGTCGGACGCTGAAAACGCCATCGATATCCTTTATTCGACGTCGCCCGAGCTGATCCCGCCGTATTATTACAGCCAGTCCTATTTCGCGCAGCCCGAGCCGGGCGGCGAAAAGGTCTTTGAACTGATCCGGTCCTCGCTGTCGGAGGAGCAGAGGATACTTGTCGGAAAGGCCGTGACCGGCGGTTTCGACTCCTGCGTGGCCGTCGGCGCGGCGGAGGACGGACTGATCGTAACGAGGCTCTGTCTTGACAACGAGATATGCCGCGCGGATAAGACCCATCCAAGGCCGCCGGTCTCGCGAGGCGAGCGCGAGGACGTCAGGGAGCTGCTCAACGCGATACATTCGCCCTTCGATTTGTCCGCTTTCAGCAACGACTATCAGAGTAACCTGCGCCGGTTGATTACATCCAAAACGGCGGAACAAAAGGACACATACAGCATTTAAGCTCAGCGCCGGACGTTACTTTCGAGGACGCAGGCAGAGAGTTTTATTGAGTAAAAAAGCCGCGGAAGCGGCTTTTTTGACAGTCTGCAGCGCCGGACGCTTTGTCCGGCGCTTTTTATATCCGCGGTTTACTCCGTGATTTCCACGGCTCCCGCTTTCCTGATTTTCAGAAACCGGCAGCTGCCGTCCCCGGTCAGGCGCTCCATGTCCTGTCCGAAACGCTGCCGCGCCTCAACCGGGACGAACGCCAGGAGCGTGCCGCCGAAGCCGCCGCCGTGGATCCGGCAGGCGCCGGCATCGCCCAAAAGCCGCCGGCACCAGGCCAGCGCCAGCGCGGCGGGCTGGTCCCGGACGGACGCGGCCGGGTAAATATTCTGCAGGAGCGTCCAGCTGGATTCGCCGCTCTCGCGCGCAAGCCGCAGGAAGGCGTAAAAGTCCCCGCTCTCCAGCGCGTCCAGTCCGGCGGCGGTCCGCTCGTTCTCGCCGAAATAATGCATCGCCCGCAAAAGCGCCCGGTCGGACACCTGACGGCGCAGAGCCGGCAGCGCGTCGTAAAACCGTGCGGGCTCGACGTCGCGGAGCGCCCGAGCGTCCAGGCGCGCCGCGACGGCGGCCATCTCGCCCGGGACGGCCGCGTATTCCCCTCCGAGATTGTCGTGCCCGGCCCCCGTGTCGACAACGCACATCGCGTAACCGAAGTCTTCGGGAGCCACGGACACGCGCGTCATCCGCGGCGCGTCCGGGTCCAGAAAATCGATCCCGAGAACGCCGCCGGCGGCCGACGCCAGCTGATCCATCAGGCCGCACGGCTTGCCGAAATGCGTGTTTTCCGCGTACTGCCCCGCGCGCGCCAGGAGCTCGGTCCCGATCCCTCCGCCGAAAAACAGCCCGTTCACAACGGCCGCGATCAGCACCTCAAAGGCGGCCGAGCTCGACAGGCCGGAGCCCACGGGCACCCGGCCGGACACATACGCGTCGAAGCCGTCCGGCAGCGCAAAGCCCCGCCGCGCGAAAAAGTCTGCGACGCCGCGCACGAGAGAGGCCGGCGTCCCCGGCTCGCCGGCCCCCGGCGAAAGATCGTCGAGGCCCACAACGGCATGACCATGCGATTCGGAAAAGACGCGGACAACCCCTTCCCCGTTCGGCGCGGCGGCGGCAACGTCGTCGAGGGCGACGGCCGCGGCGATCACCCGTCCGCGCTGATGGTCCGTGTGGTTGCCGATGAGCTCGATCCGCCCGGGCGCGCTGAAAAGCCGCCGGGCAGGATACCCGAAGGTCCGCGCGAAACCGGCGCGGATCGCCGAGAGCCTGTCGCGCGCTTCCCTATCCGAATTTTCGGGGTAAAGCCGGTCCAGGCCCGTACTCAATGAAAGCATGCGGCTGTCTTTATCGCTGTCCATTCGCACACACCCTTAACGCGGATATGATCCGCTCGTTAATTGAGCAATCGCCGGTAGATGGTCTCGTCCTCCGGCGTAAAAACGTTGAACACGACGCGTTCGACCGCCGGTTCGCGCGCCAGGTATTCCCTTACGGTACGCACGGCGATCTCCGCCGCTTTTTCCTTCGGGAAGCGGAACACCCCGGTGGAGATGCAGCAGAAGGCGACGCCGCGGCAGCCGGTTTCCGTCGCCAGCTTCAGGCAGGACGTATAGCACGAGGCCAGCAGGCCGCAGTCGCGCTCCGTCGGCGGCGGCTCGACAATCGGGCCGACCGTGTGCAGCACATATTTAGCCGGGAGGTTGTAGCCGGGCGTGAGCTTGGCCGTGCCCGTCGGCTCCCCGTGCCCCTGCTCCGCCATCAGCTCATGGCAGCGCAGGCGGAGCTGCACGCCGGCAAACGTGTGGATGCAGTTGTCGATGCAGGCGTGGCAGGGCTGCCAGCAGCCCTCCATCCCGCTGTTGGCCGCGTTGACGATCGCGTCGATCTTCAGCGCCGTGATGTCGCCCCGCCATAGTGCAAGGCGGGGATCGGACGCAGCCGGCGTCAGCGCGTCCGCGTCGACGATCCCGTTTTGGGCGATGAGGCCCGACAGATACGCGTCCTGCTCCCTCAGGAAAGCCTCGCCGGCCGGTTTGGCGGGCCGGACATTCATCAGCGAGCGCAACAGCCGCCACTGGGCCTCCGGTCCGGGCGGTATATGCGTGTCCTTGTACCGCGGGTCCTCCGCCAGAAGCGCTTCGATCAGGCAGCGTCTTCTCTCGTCCTGTGTCATATCGGCTCCTCCCCGCCCGGCTCTTCCAGCCGGGCGTACTGCCATTCGATAACCTCTTTCGCGTCGTACGGCATGGACGTCGACTTGCCCTGAAGCTCGCGCGGGAGCATCGGATACCCGCCGTGGCCCGGCCATTCCCGGTACTCCCTGTTGACGCGGAACAGGTGCGCCGTGTCGTGGAGATACGTCAGGCGCTCAAACGGCCAGCGGATCACGCCGGGCGTGTTGAAGCCGACGCCCAGCTCCAGGATGCAAAGCTTCTTCCCGTTCGTGCCCTCGAGCCAGTCCACATAGCGCGCCTGCTCGTCCTTGTAGCCCTCGAACGCGCGGAAGGCCGTTTGGAGCGGCGCGCCGCAGTAGGGACAGTACGGGATCGCGCTCTCGTCCGAGATCATGAAGGTGTCGGGATCTATGAGAGGAAGCAGCCTGTCGATATGCGGCTTGATCTCCCAGGTCTCCCGCGTGCAGCGCCCCGTGCAGCGCAGCCGGTCGTAGCTGCCCTGCGCCTCAAACACGCGGTCCGCCGAAAAGCCGGCCCGCAGCAGCTGCCGGTCGCAGTTCGAGGTGACGGCGAAATAGTCTTTCTCCCGAACGAGCGCCAGGAGCTTTTTATAGAGCCCGGACGCGGGAAACACATACCGGACAAAATGGATGTGCCGGATCAGGTAAGCCCACTCCCTGGCCTGAGGCCAGCCGTCGTTTTCGTGCTGAAAAAGCTCGTACGGGTATCGGTACCCCAGTGCCGCCATTTCCGGCTGAAACTGCTTGAAGAGGTCTTCGTCGAGATAGCTCAGGCCGGCTGCGGCGGAGAGGCCGGCGCCCGCGCCGAGCAGGATCCTGTCGGCAGAGTCGAGCCACGCTTTCAGCTTCTCCATCGATTCCTCAAAGCCTGCGCCGTTTTCCGAGTGATCGTTTTTTGCCATAGCTCCTCCATGCTCCTGCGGCTGTTTCATCCGTGCCGCCTTTTTTATCTATTTTACTACATCTGTAAAGACAGGCCAATAGCCGTTCCGGTTTCTGCCGAATGAAAGCGCCGCGACGCGGCCGCCGCGTTTACGCCTTCTTTTTTTGCCAATACTATGATATATGCGGATTTTTTGTTGACACGGACACAATAAAAGGATAAAATACCCTATATTGGCAAATATTTACTATCTATTCTAACTACAGGAGGATAAAATGAAAATCCGAAAAGTGCGCAGCCTGCTCGTTCTCGTTCTTACAGTCGTCCTGACGCTTGCGTTTACGGCCTGCGGCGGCAACGGCGGCGCGGAGCCCGGCACGGGCGCCTCCGGTGTGTCGGCTCAGCCGGGCGCGTCCGACGGCCAGGCCGGGGCCGGTGACGGCGAAACCTTTGAACTGTCGCTTTCCATGCACGATCCCGTGACCTCCAGCAACGGCAAGTTCTATCAGGCCTGGGCCGACGCGATCAGCGCCGCGACGGACGGCCGCGTGACGGTCACGCTGTTCGGCAGCAGCACGCTGGCCTCGGCCGCCGACGTCGGCGACATGGTCGAAACGGGCGGCGTGGATATCGGCTGGGTGTACACCTCGTTTTATCCCGGCCAGTTCACGCTCACCGACGTGCTCACCCTGCCGCTGTCCGGCTTCGGCGATCCGGTCGTCGGCACGAACGTGCTGTGGGACCTCTACGAAAAGTATCCCGAGCTCGCCGCCGAGTGGGGCTCGTACAAGCTCCTCAACCTGTACGCCAATCCCGGCATGATCTTCTGCAGCTCCGGCAAGCCCATCGACTCGGTCGACGATCTGAAGGGCCTCGTCATGCGCACGCCGGCCGGCCCCATCACCGATTACGTGACGGCGCTCGGCGCGAGCCCCATCGTGATGCCGCCCCCCGACATCTACGAGGCGATGCAGAAAAACAACATCAGCGCCTATATCTTCGAGCCCGCCGGCATCACGAATTTCGCCCTCCAGGACGTCACGGAGTACTTTACCGACATGCCGCTGTATGACGGCGCTTTCGGGCTTGTCATGAATCTGGACAAATGGAACGCCCTGCCTCCCGAGTACCAGGAGGCGATCATGAGCGTTTCGGGCAAGGCCGGCTCGCTTGACGCGGCCGAAGACTTCGCGGCTTCCGCCGAAGCGGCCAGGCAGGTCATTTCAGACGCCGGCTGCACGTGGGTGACGGTCGCGGACGCCGACGTCGGCGCTTTCCAGACGGCGGCCGACGCCATCCAGGCGGCATGGGCCGAGAAGAACACGACGGACGCGTTTGACGCGAAGGCGTTTCTCGACGAGGCTGTGGCTCTGGCAAAGCAATACGCTTCCTGAGAAAGACCGCAATCGGAACATATCCCGGCTCAGATTCGGCCGGGATATGTCTTTACGTCAATCTATAAAAACGAAAGGATACGGAGTTTGCAATGACACCTCTAGTGATCGGCATACTCGGCATCGCCGTCTTTCTTGTGCTGATATTCCTGGGTATGAACATCGGCCTTGCGCTGCTTTTGATCGGGTTTGTCGGATATGCGCTCGTCATGAATCCCGCCGCGGCGATCGGCCTGCTGCGAACGCTCCCCGCGACGCAGGCCGGCACGTATTCCTTCATCGTCATCCCCCTTTTCATCGTGATGGGCAACTTCGCCTATCACGCCGGCCTGTCGAGCGCATTGTACAACGCCGGCAACAAGTGGCTGTCCCGCCTTCCCGGCAACCTCGCCTGCGGCACGATCGCGGCCTGCGCCGGGTTCGGCGCGATCTGCGGCTCGTGTGCGGCCACCTGCGCGACGATGGGTACGATCGCGCTGCCGGAAATGCGCAAATACAAGTACGCGGACAGGCTCTCCACCGGCTCGATCGCGATGGGCGGCACGCTGGGCATCCTCATCCCGCCCAGCACGCCGATGATCCTGTACGGCATCATGGCGGAAACCTCGATCGGCGCCATGTTCGCGGCCGGCGTCCTCCCCGGCATCATGATGGCGATCCTCAGCATCCTGACGATCGTTCTGCTGTGCCGCTTAAATCCGGAAATCGCTCCCCCGCCTCATAAGTGCTCCTGGCGGGAACGCTTCGCGTCCCTCAAGGGCCTCATCGGCGTCGTGGTCCTGTTCGGGATCGTACTCGGCGGAATGTTCTCCGGCTTCTTCTCCGTCAACCAGTCGGCCGCGATCGGCGCTTTTTTGGCCATCCTTCTCACGGCGATCAACAGGAACCTGAACTGGCGGACCATTCAGGAGGCGCTCAAGAGCTCCGTCACCACGTTTGCCATGACGTTTCTGCTTTTAATCGGGGCGAGCGTTTTCGGCGCGTTCCTGTCCATTACGAAGATCCCGATGCTGCTGGCCGAGGCGCTTCAGACGATGCAGCTGCCGTTCGGCGTCGTGCTGCTGATGATGACCGCCGTCTACATCATTCTCGGCATGCTCATGGACGAGCTGCCGATGATCATGCTGACCGTGCCGATTTTTCTGCCCATCATCGACAGCTATGGGTACAGCCTCATCTGGTTCGGGATCTATGTGATCCTCGTGATGGAGCTCGGCGCCATCGCGCCGCCCGTCGGCCTCAACTGCTTCATCATCCAGGGCGTGTCTAAAAACATCCCGCTCGGCACGATTTACAAGGGCGCGCTGCCGTTTATCGCCACGATCCTCGTCGGCATCGTGCTCATCACGCTGTTCCCGGAGATCGTGCTTTTCCTTCCGAACCTGCTGCAAGGAGGCTGAGAATATGCTCAAAATCGGAAAAATCGTCGAAAGGACGACCCTTGTCGTCAGCCTCGTCAGCTATTTCGGCATCGTCGCCATCATGCTCTTAAACGTCGCGGACGTGCTGATGACGAAGCTGTTCGTCCGGCCGATCACGGGCGCGTACGAGATCACGGAATGCCTGCTGCTGTGCACAGTCATCGGCTCGTTTGCGTACGCTCAGTCGAAGAAGTCCCATATCAACATGACGCTCGTCATCAAGTTTTTCCCGAGGGGCCTCCGTTTTTTCATCTTCGGTCTCATGGGGCTCCTGTCGACGGGG
>CAYMLM010000027.1:0-3831 GCA_964391385.1 uncultured Papillibacter sp. | reverse complement strand
GCTGTCCATCCCGCTGTATCCCTTTTACTATATCGAAGCCCTGGCGATGTTCGTCTTTGCGCTCGCCCTGCTCTATGACACGGCCCTGGCGTTCATTGCGGTCTTCAGCAGGAAATACGAGGAGATCGTCGTGTCCACCTGGACGGAAGGATAAGGGACGGCTATGCCGTGAAGAAGCCTGCGGTCAACGACTGACTGCAGGCTTCTCTTTTCGCGTTAAATGGTCTTCGGGGACGGCATTGAAGACGATTGATTTTTTCAGTCATACGCCATATAATGCAATTGCGGCGGAATATTGTTTTGACTGTCGGCCCGGCGTGTGCCGGTCTGCCAACTCGCCAGTTTAATAACAAGAACAGCGGTGTAAATATCGACCAGAACCCCGGCATCCCCGGCGGACAGGGGACCGCAGCGCCGCGGTTCTGCGGCAGATGCGGCGCGGCGCAAAGCGCCGGCGCGGCGTTCTGTCCGAAATGCGGCGCGCCCGTGAAACAGTCCGGACAGGCCGGCCCGTCCGGGCAAGGCGCCTGGCCGCCCTTGTCCGGCTCTTCGTATACGCAGGCGCCGTGCCGGCCGCAGACGCAGCGGCCGCAGCACATCAACGCCGCCCCTGATCCGGGCGGTCAGAAGCCCGACCGGACAACCAAAACGTGCAAAACGATTGGTCTGGTCGGTTTTATTTTGCTGGCAACCGCTGTGGCCGCTTTTTTCCTGCTGATGCATATCCCGCTCGTCGGTCTGGCCGCGGCGGCCGCGGCCGTCGTCGTCCTGTTCGCCGCGCACCGGCTCCTGGCAAGACGAGGGATCCCGGTGACCCTGCTGCTGCTTTTTGCCGCGCTGGCAATAGCCTTCGTCCTGTTTGTCGTTTTTCTGCCCGGCGGGACACGCAGCGGGGGTTCCGCCGATTCCGGCGTCCTCGAGGGCGGGGAGACGCTTGTCATCGAGCCCTCCGGCGAGGACACCGTGATCGACTACGGCGACTTCACGCTCCTGATCCCGGGCGGAACCGTCTCGCAGGACGAAACGCTCACCGTGACGAAGCCGGAAGGGCTCCCGGAGGCGTTTGAAGCGTACGAGCCGGTCTGTCCCGCTTTCGATGTGGACCTAGGCGAGCTCAGGCAGTTCGACGAGCCGCTCGAGATGGAAATCCCCTATGACAAAAGCAAGCTCGAGGACGTCGGCATCGAGCCCGAAGAGGCGTTTATCGCCGTCTATTACAACGAGGAAACGGGTTGCTGGGACGAGGTCCCCTACGAGGTCGACGAGGATGCGGGCGTCGTTCGCCTGATCCTGTATCATCTGACGACGGTCAAGTGCTACTACAGCATGTGGGAGGGCATGTTTGTCTACGACAACGGCAGCGTCCGGGTCATGTACCACACCGGCGGGAAATACGGCCAGAAATACGCGACCTACGAGGCGGCCGTCGGCAGGACGACGGGCGACAAATACAAGCCCCAGTTCGTCGTGGATGTGGCCGACACTGCCGTAAAAATCATGCAGGCTTATAAAAAAGAGAACCTGCCCGTCCCCGACTATCCGAGCATCTACATAACCGCCGACACAAACCAGTACGGCACGCTCAGCGGCCGCGTCTTTCTGGCCGTGGATGTCTACGACAAGCCGAAACCCGATATCGAGATGGCCGTCAACCTCGCGCACGAGCTGTTTCACGCCGCGCAGTGCGGGGTGATGGGCACGGCCGACTTCGCGGCGGTATTCTATACGGACAATTATTTCTGGATCGAGGCCGCAGCGGAATACATGGCCATGACAAAGGTCTGGGAAAGCATGGGCGAAACGCCCGCCAACGCTTACGACCCGTACCGGATTGATTTTTTCGAAAGCAGCCTGTACAGCGGCGACCAGCAGCATGCCTACGAAGCGGGCAACTTCATCTATTACGCACAGCAGCAGTATGCGATCACGCCGAATCAGCTGATCGAGCTGGCTGATTCGTTTTCCGGTTTTCCCGATCGCTTCAATACGTTTTACCAAAGCACCGGCGGCGGCCTGCTGTCCTATTACCGGGATTTCCTGAAAGCCTCGCTGAGCAATCTGTCGGACGGCGCGGTGAAACCGAAACTGAGTTATGAGAAGAACCTGGATATCAAAAACGACATTCAGGCCGGTCAAAACCTGCAGTTTACGCTGGATGCCGACTCAAACGCGCTGGACGACAACAAGCCGATCGAGGGTTCGGGTACGCTGACTTTCGCGCAGGCGTACTCGGCGGGCTTCTATAAGTTCACGACAAACTGCGACACGACGCTCACCGTCACGCCGGACAAGGATGTCATGATTTATCGCTTTGCCTGGGCCGGCAAGGGCAATCTGGGCTACGACCTCTCCATGCAGGCCGCCGCCGGACAGCCGGCCGAGATCGAGTTCGGAAAAAGCGATTTCATCCTCATTACACAAGTCAGCGACACGCCGGGGTCGATCAGCTTGAAGTACTCGGCCGTGCCGGTTAAAGCCGATATAGCGGGCCAATGGAACTTCGAATCGATGTACTATATCGATGTCGAGGGCTCGGACGAATTCTGGTCCGCTTTTTACGATTTATTCGGATACACGAAGGAAAGCTATATGGCGGAGATGAATGCTTCTTTGGAGAACTATATGCCGTATCTGTACTTGCTCATCACAAAAACTCCGGATGATTTGTATACGGCGGAACTGCACAAACCCGACGACTTTATCGTTTTTGACGATGTCCAGTATACCGACGGAAATCTGATTGTGAAAGGCCAGTTTAACAATCTCTGGATTAATCTCAACATGCTCGTCATCGGCGGCCGGATGTCGGGCATCATGCGGTCACAGATTGCCATAGGGCAAGGCGACGAGGTGTGGATGGGCACCGACGTATTGGAAGTCGCTTTTCAGCGAGAGGCCTCCGTTGCGGAGCCGTCCGCCCCGTAATCGGACCGGACCGACGCGGACGCGGTTTGAAGGCGAAAATCCGGCAAATCAAAAAGCGGGAATCCCGGCATGACGGGTCCCGCTTTTCTTTGCTGTTCCGGCGGCACGCTTTATATGAGCTTCGGCATCGTGCCCGCGGCGCCTTCCAGGCCGAGCGACAGGTCCTCCCGGACGTCCGCCGATTGTGAGGGCTTCATCTCGAAAACGTGATCGACCGTCGTATAGTCGCTGTAGCCCATCCGCGCCAGAGGCCGGATCTTCACAATGTCGATCTTCCCGTCGGGGAGGATGAATTCGTCCCGGATATGCACGCCGACGACACGGCCGATGAGGATGTCGGCCGTGCCGCAGCGGCCGTTTCCGGGCAGCCGGAGCGTCTGGAAATAGACGCATTCGAACTGGATCGGCGATTCCGCGACCCGATAGGGCTTCACCAGCCGCGACGGCGCTTTCGTCAGACCCGCCTTTTCAAACTCGTCCACCTCCGGGGGAAACGGCGCGGCCGTGACATTGAGCGCCTCAAGCAGCGCGTAGGGCACGATATTGTAGACAAACTCGCCCGTCTGCTCGATGTTTTCCGTCGTGTCCTTTCTGTTTTGAAGATGTCCCTGATTGATCGAGACGACGACGTAGGGGGGATCGAACGTCAGGTTTGTAAACTGGCTGTAAGGAGCCAGGTTCGGGACGCCGGAGGTGCTGAGCGTCGACAGCCAGCCGATCGGGCGCGGCACGACGCAGGATTTAAACGGCGGGCGGGCCAGCCCGTGATCGTTCTTGTCGGGTTCGTAAAACATCGGATCGCCTCCTTATAAATTTGACAGTCCGACAGCGCGCATCCCGGATACGCGCTGTCAGGCTGTCGACAAAGCCCAGAGGGCCTTGTCGACAAGAAGCTTGCATGACGGC
>CAYMLM010000026.1:0-19459 GCA_964391385.1 uncultured Papillibacter sp. | reverse complement strand
AATGAGCGGTGACTGGAGTTCAGACGTGTGCTCTTCCGATCTGCTCCTGCGGCTTTTTCAACAGTCGTTACTGCTCCGTTTTTGTTTTTACCGCGATGCCGAGCTCGTCGAGCTGCTTTTGGTCCACGGCGTCGGGGCAGGCCGTCATCGGCTCGGACGCGTTCTGGACCTTCGGGAAGGCGATGACGTCGCGGATGCTGTCGGCGCCCGACAGCAGCATCACGAGCCTGTCCAGCCCGTACGCAAGCCCGCCGTGCGGCGGCGCGCCGTATTTAAAGGCGCCGATCAGATGCCCGAAGCGCGCCTCGGCGTCTTCCTCCGTAAACCCGAGCGCGCGGAACATCGTCCTTTGCATGTCGGGCGTCGAGATGCGGATGGAGCCGCCGCCGAGCTCCGTGCCGTTTAAGACGATGTCGTACGCCTTGGCGCGGCAGTTTTTCTTGTCCGTTTCCAAAAGCGGGACATCCTCGTCCATCGGCGCTGTGAACGGATGATGCATGGCCACATACCGGCCCTCCTCCTCGGAGTATTCGAACATGGGGAATTCCGTTACCCAGAGAAGCCTGAAGTCGTCCTTTTTCATAAGTCCGAGCTTTCGCGCGCACTCGCAGCGCAGCGCCCCGAGCGCGGCGAAAACCGTCTTGTCATTGGCGTCGGCCACGATCAGGACGAGGTCGCCCGTCCCGGCCCCGACACGGCGGAGGATGGCGGCGCTTTCCTCGTCCGTCATGAATTTGGCAAAGGACGAACTCATGCCGTCGTCGCCGAGACGCATCCAGGCAAGCCCTTTCGCGCCGTACGTTTTGACAAACTCAACCAGCGCGTCGATTTGCTTCCGGGGGAACTGAGACGCGCCGCCCGGCACACAGACGGCCCGGACGCTGCCGCCGGCGGCGACCGGGTCGGCGAAGACCTTAAACGCGCAGTTTTTCACCAGCTCGCTTAAATCGCACAGCTCAAGCCCAAAGCGGGTATCCGGCTTGTCCGAGCCGTAACGGGCCATGGCCTCGGCGTACGTCATGCGCGGGATCGGCGTTTCGATGTCGATATCGAGCACATTTTTGAAAACGGTTTTCAAAAAGCCCTCGTTGACCGCGACGACGTCGTCCACGTCCACAAAGGACATCTCCAGGTCGATCTGGGTGAATTCGGGCTGGCGGTCGGCGCGCAAATCCTCGTCGCGGAAGCAGCGCGCAATCTGAAAATACCTGTCGAAGCCGGCGAGCATCAGCAGCTGCTTGTACTGCTGAGGCGACTGCGGCAGCGCGTAAAACTTCCCGGGATGCACACGGCTGGGGACGAGATAGTCCCGCGCGCCCTCCGGCGTCGATTTCGTGAGCACAGGCGTTTCGATCTCGAAAAAGCCGTTTTCGTCGAAATAGTCGCGCGCTGCTTTGACAACCTTATGGCGCAGGGCGATCGCGCGCTGCATCGCGGGGCGGCGCAGGTCGAGGTATCGGTATTTGAGCCGGAGCGTATCGTTGACGTCCGTTTGGTCCGTGATCTCAAACGGCGGCGTTTCGGCCGCGGCGAGAATGCGCAGCTCGGTCACCTCCAGCTCCACGTCGCCGGTCGGTATCTCCTTGTTTTTGGCCGACCGCTCCCGAAGCTTGCCCCTGGCGGCCAGAACAAATTCCGCCCGGACGGAGAAAGCCGTTTTAAAGACCTCGCGGTCGGTCTGCTCGTCAAACGCCAGCTGGAGGAGGCCCGTCCGGTCGCGCAGGTCGACGAAGATGAGCTGACCCAGGTCGCGCCGGCGCTGAACCCAGCCGCAGACGGAAATTTCCCTGCCGATGTCGCCCGGGCGCAGGTCGCCGCAGTAAGACGTGCGTTTGAAGCCCTTGAGAGATTCCATGAAAACACTCCTGAATTTACTGGGAGACACAAGCAAACCTGCGTCTCCTGAAGTTTTTTATGACAAGGAAAACGGTCCATTCTTCGGTTCGCGGATCGGCGCGCCGGCCCGGAGGCGGGGCACGCCGTTTTTGAGCGCCGTCGTGATCATGGCCTGGGAAGCCGTCGTCTGCTCGCCGGTCGCCATGTCCTTGACCGTCACGAGGCCCTGCGCGAGCTCGTCCTCGCCCAGGAAAACGACGTACGGAATCTTCAGCTTGTCGGCGTACGAGATCTTGGCCTTGAATTTCTTTTTTTCCGAGTACACCTGCACACGCAGCCCCTCCTGGCGCATGGACGTGGCGAGGCTGACGGCGGGACCCATGTCGTCCGTCATCGGCAGGATCAGCACGTCGGCCGGCGCGGTCAGGACATCGCCGTTTAAATAGCCCTCGTCCTCCAGGACGAAAAACAGGCGGGTCAGGCCGATTGAAATGCCCACGCCGGGCAGCTGCCGGTCGGTATAATAGCCGGCCAGGTCGTCGTAGCGCCCGCCGGAGCAGATCGAGCCGATTTCGGGATGCGCCGTCAGGGTCGTCTCATAGACGGTCCCCGTATAGTAGTCGAGGCCCCGGGCAATCGTCAGGTCGATCTCAAAGTGCGTTTCCGGCACGCCGAAATCCGACATGTACCGCGTGACGGTTTCCAGCTCGTCCAGGCCCTTGTCGAACGTCTCGTTCATTCCTTTGTATTGCGATAGTTTTTCCACCGGACGCATCGTTCCATCATGACATGTTACAATATCAAGAATGTGATGCGCATTTGAGCTTGTCGCGCCCGCCTCTTTGACAAGAATTTCGTGAACCTTATCCCTGCCGATTTTATCGAGCTTGTCAATGGCATGCATGACCTCATTTTTTTTGTCCGCTACGCCAAGCACCTCAAACAACCCGTTTAAAACCTTCCGGTTGTTGACGCGGATGACAAATCCGGTCAGGCCCAGCGCGGTAAAGCACCTGTAGATGACGCTTGGGATCTCCGCCTCGTTCATGATGTCGAGCGCGCCGTCGCCGATGATGTCGATGTCGGCCTGGTAAAATTCCCGGAAGCGGCCGCGCTGGGCGCGTTCGCCCCGGTAGACCTTGCCGATCTGATACCGGCGGAACGGGAAGGTCAGCTCGCCCCGATGCAGCGCCACGTACTTGGCCAGCGGCACGGTGAGGTCAAACCTCAGCGCCAGGTCGCTGTCCCCTTTTTTAAACCGGTAGATCTGCTTTTCCGTCTCGCCGCCGCCCTTGGCCAAAAGGATCTCCGACGATTCGATCAGCGGCGTATCGAGCGGCGTAAAGCCGTAAAGCGAAAAGCTTCCGCGCAGGATTTCCGTCATTTTATCAAAAAGGGCCTGCCGCTCGGGCAGCAGCTCCATAAAACCCGACAGCGTGCGCGGGGTGATTTTTTCCATGTGCAGTCTCCTTAAATCAAATACTTGCATGCCTTTACGCACTATATCTCCCGTCTTTTTCGCCGCCGGCGAAAACCTTTGCCGAAATCGCCTTGCGCGGGCGCGGTTGATTGCGGAAAAAGATCGGATTCTGTGGCTTCCGGGGAGACAGGCGCATCGGAAGCCGCACCACTAAAAACCTCCGCAGAGGTTTTAACTGTCCTTCGTTTATCAAAAAACATCTGTTTTTTGATAAACGAGGCGGGGGCAAGCCCCCGCCCTCTTCTTGTCCCGCAGCGCTCAGTGTTTCGGGTTGACGATGTCGCGCCAATCCAGGTCGCCGCGCTTGAGGCCCTGGATCAGGACCTCCGCCGTGGCGACGTTGGAGGCAAACGGCACGTTGTACTGGTCGCAAAGACGCGCGATATCGTTGACGTTGCCGGCGCTTTCCGTCAGGGACGGGTCGCAGAAAAACAAGACAAGGTCGAGCTCGTTATATGCGATACGCGCGCCGATCTGCTGGTCTCCGCCCTGATTGCCGGACAGATACAGCGTAATCGGCAGACCGGTTGCCTCCGCGACCAGGCGGCCCGTCGTGTTTGTTGCGCACAGGGAATGCCCCGATAAGATTCCGCAATAAGCAATACAAAATTGTACCATCAGTTCTTTTTTTCTGTCATGCGCCATGAGTGCGATATTCATAGCCACCGCCCACTTTCAAAATATATTCCAGTTGTTGTTATCTTGACCATTTACCTGTTAACGGGATACGCTCCCCCGTGATGCGACGGGCGATGTTTAGAAAATCGAGCGCCGCTCTCTTGTCCTCGTACAGGATAAGCGGCGTTTCCGCGTTCGAGGCGAGAAAAACCGATTCGTCCTCCTCGACGAGCCCGATCAGCTGCGCGCCGACCGTGTCGATCACGTCGTCGACGGTCGCCCCGATCCGCCTGAAATTGCGTATGCTGACGCGGTTGACGATCAGCCGCAGCTCCCCGATGCCGAGCGCGCGCAGCTGCTGGGCCACGCGCTGCCCGTCGCGCATGCTGGACAAGTCGCACACGGTGACGATGAGCGCTATGTCCGCGTCCTGCGCGGCCAGGCGGAAGCCCGGCCCGATCCCGGCCGGCGAATCGATCACGCAGTAATCGAAACGCTCCTTGATCTGCGCCATCAGCGCCGACATGGCCTTCGGATCGATTTCCTCCGGGCCCCTGAAGGCGGGCGCGGGCAGGAAAAAAAGCCCTTTGATCCCGGGGTGCTCGCAGCTGGCCTCCTCAAGGCCGACATGGCCGTCGAGCACATCCGAAAAATCCGTCACGACGTATTCGGACATCCCGATGATGATGTCGAGGTTTCGAAGGCCGGCATCGCAGTCGATGCACAGCGTTTTATGCCCCAGCGCGGCAAGGCAGGAGGACAGGGCCCCAACGGACGTCGTTTTGCCCGTGCCGCCTTTGCCGGAGGCAACGACGATGACCTTGCCCATGTCTTCCTCCAATCCGCCATATAGATTATTATACCATTATATACAACCGCAGGGGTGTTGACAAGACTCAATTTCGTACAAATAGGGTACTGTCTGAAGCCGAACGACCCTCGCCGCCTTTCCGGACCGGTCATGGCAGGATCGTATTATCCTCGATAACGGTGACCTCCGATTTATTGCTGAAGTAGTAGTCCATGATGTCCTTGGCGATCTCCATGATCGTGGCGCCGGACGTGCCCTTCTCGACGACGAGCGAGATGGCGATCTCTGGATCGTCGGCCGGCGCGTAGCAGACAAAGACGCCGTTGTTTAAAATTTCGCTCTCTGCCGAGGTCTGGACCGTGCCGGTCTTTGCCGCGACCGGCACGGGATAGTCCGCGAACACGCCCGCGGCCGTCCCGCCGGTGGACGCCACCGCCCGCATGCCCTCCTGGATGACGCTCATATACTCGCTGCCCGGAACCGTCCCCGCGACCTTTATCTCCGGCTGATAGATGACCGAGGTGAAGTCGGCGGACCGGATGTTGCTGAGCATTGTCAGGGAATAGCGGGTGCCGCCGTTGGCGATGGTCGCGGCGTAGTTTGCCAGCTGAATGGGCGTATAGTAGCTGTAGCCCTGGCCGATGGCCGTGATGACGTTGTCGGCGGCATACCAGTCGTCGTCCACCTCCACCGCTTCTTTTTTGTATTCGGGCGTGGCCACGGTGCCGGCCACATCGGGCAGCTCGATGCCGGTCCTGGCGCCGAAGCCGAAATCATACGCCATGGCCTCCAGGGGCCTGATGCCGAGGTCGTCGCCCAGCGTGTAAAAGAAGAAATTGCAGGAGTCGCGCAGCGCTGTGACGACGTTTTCGGGGCCGTGCTGGCCGCCGTTGAGGCCGTAGATCCAGCACACCGGGGCAAATGCATCCTCCGTATCCTGATATTCCGTGAAAATCCCCGTACATTCGATCACCGTGTTTCGCGTGATCGTTCCGGTCCGGAGTCCGGCCAGCGCCGTCACCATTTTAAACGTGGAGCCGGGGTTGTACGTTCCCGCCAGGGCCCTGTTGAACAGCGGATAGCTCGTATTATTCGCCAGATCGGTGTAATTGCGCGAGAGCGTCGACAGGTCGTACGTCGGATAGCTGCAGCTAGCCAGCACCTCGCCGGTGTTGACGTCCAGCACGACGACCGCGCCGCCCGAAACCCTGTCCTCCTCCTCCCGCTCGGAGTTGATGACGTTGATTTTGGCGGCCAGGGAATCCTCGCAGACCTCCTGGAGGCCGATATCGATCGACAAAAACACGTTTTCCCCCGGTATCGGCGCCTTGGTGGTGACGATGTCGATGACGGTGCCGTTCTCGCTCGTCGTGACCTCCTGCTCCCCGTCGGTCCCGTGCAGATACGACTCAAACGCCAGCTCCACCCCGCCCTTGCCGATCGTCGAGTTATAGTTGTAGCCGAGTTCCTTGTATGTCTTATACTCCTCGGGGCTCAAAAGGCCGATGTAGCCAAGCAGATGCGCGGCGTATTTTGTGTGATAGACGCGGACGGCGGAGGTCTCGATGTTGACGCCCGGCGGATTTTTGATCTTCAGGAGCGACAGGAAATCGGTTCCGACGTCGCCGGCAAACACATAGGGATTCATACCGACGATGGGCCGAAGCTCCATTTCGTAGCGCACCCCGATGATCAGGCGCGCGTCGGGAAGGCTCGTCGTATAATTGATCTTGTAATGATCCTTCATCCAGACGATCAGGTCCGACGCGGTGATGTTCTCGTCCAGTTTAAAATATTCCAGATATGCCTTCAGGTATTTTTCCTGCGTGCCCGACATGTCCGACACGTATGTAAACGGCGCGCCGGCGGTGACGGGGAAGCCGTCATTATAGCTGACCTTGTAATCGATGGCGTCATGGGTGAGCTCGAGGATGATGTCGTTGATATCTTCCCTGTCCAGAAGCGTATCGCGGTCAAGCGTGACGTTATAGGCCGCGCGCGTCGTCACCAGCTGGATGCCGTTGCGGTCGAGGATGTCGCCGCGGTCCGCCGTCAGCGTTTCGGTCTTCTTCGTCGTGTTTTTGACCAGCTGGGCGTCTTCGTCGGCAGCCGCGTCGAAAATCTGCAGCTTGTACAGCGCCGTCATATAAACGGCCAGCAGAAGGCCCATAATGACAAACAGTATGACGACCCGTGACGGTCTGTAGAATTTGTGCATGCGCTTATCCTTTCAATTTGCCGCCGGAGCGGCCGACCGTTATGAATTCATAGCCCGACGTCCGAGCGAGCGTGCGGCAAAGTAGATCGGGAATATGAAAATCATTGAATACAGCGTCTGTTTGTAGCCGATCTCGAAGAGCGCCTTTACGTCGACGCCTGAAAAAAACAGAAGGGAAAACATGGACACGAAGCTTGTCAGTATGAGCGCGCCGATACAGCACAGGAAAAAGCTCGGAAACCCGCGCGCCATAATCGTTTCGGACAAAATCCCGACGACAATCCCCACGAGCGTCAATGCGACGGTCATGACGATCACGGGCTGATTGAACGATACGTCGCAGAGCATCCCGGCCAGCAGCCCGTAACCCCCGCCCCTCGAGCTTCCCTCAAACGTCGCGAGCCCGACGACGGCGATCGGCAGAAGGACCGGAATGATCCCGTCTATGGGTATATACGTAAAAACCATGGACTGAAAGATATAGACGACAACGATGAACAGGATGTGCGCGATGAGCACAAACGGGATCCTGATTTTTGAGACCGACAGTTTATCCTTCATCTTCCGCGGCCTCGTAGCTCGTGATCAGATAGACGTCGGAAAGGCTCGTCAGGTCGGCGGCCGGAACGATCGTGGCGTATCGGGCGAGGCCCGTGTCGTAAGTCAGCACCTCCCGGACCGTCCCGATGACAAGCTCGGCCGGGAGCGCGCCGCCGCTCCCGGACGTGATGATGATGTCGCCCGAGACGATTTCCGTCTCGTTTTGCAGGTAGTCGAATTTCAAAAGCCCCTGCTTCATGAGGGTGAAGTCCCCGACCGCGATCGCCCGCTCCTCGTTGCGCTCTATGTACGCGCTGACGGAAAAAGTCGTATCCAGCACGGTCACGACCGTCGAGGAGTTGGCGCCGACTTCGCTCACAATGCCGATCAGGGCGCCGGACTCCGTAATGACGCTGTCGCCGACCTTGATGTCCGAATTGTACGAGCCTTTGTTGATCGTAAAGGACGACGACCAGTTCGACGCGGCCCAGGAGATAATGGACGCCGAGTCGTACTGCTCGTATTCGGGGTGGCGCGATTTGAGGTCCAGCAGCTCGTACAGGCGCTCGTTTTCGTTCGAGATATCGATGTAGTCGCGGTACTCCTTCTGCAGCATCGCCAGCTCGTCCTTGAGCCGTTCGTTTTCGGCAACGACGTTTTCGTACTCGTAAATGTACCCGTAGATGCTTTCAAACGTCTTGACGACCGAGACTGTGAAGCTCCTGAGCGGCTTCGACAGCGACGTGAGCGCATTTGTAATGAGGCCGGCGTTGCCGCGCGTATTGACCGTGATGAGCGTTATGACGGCAACAATGATCGCAACCATTAAAAAGCCAAAAACCCTGAACCTGAAAAATCTTCTCATATATTAAGCCTCCCAAGCCTGCTTTCAATCCGCCGAGCCGCTCAGTGCCGGGAGCTCGACGCCGAAGCGGCGGAGCATCGTCACCAGACGGCACAGCGGCAGCCCCATCACATTGAAAAAATCGCCTTCGATGCGCTCGACAAACGCAGCGCCCAGGCCCTGCGCCCCGTAAGCGCCCGCTTTATCCATCGGCTCCCCCGTCTTGACATAGGCGTCGATTTCCTCTTCGGACAGCTCCCTGAAAAAAACGCGAGTTTTCTCGGCAAATGTCATCTCCCTGGCGGACAGCTTGACCGCCACGCCCGTGTATACCGAGTGGCCGGCGCCGGAAAGACGCCGGAGCATCGCTTTGGCTTCCGTTTTGTCCGCAGGCTTTCCCAAAGCCTCGCCGTCCAGCCAGACGAGCGTGTCCGCCGCGACGATCAGATCGCCGCCCGCGCAGGCTTCCGCCGTTTTCCTGGCTTTTTGAAGCGCGATGAGCCGAACCGAATCCTCCGGCGTCTGGCCGGTCAGCTTTTCGTCCGTATCGGCCGGCAGAATGAGAAAATCGTTGAAGCCGAGCATCCGGATGAGCTCCCGGCGGCGGGGCGATGCCGAAGCGAGCACCAGCCGCATCATTCAACCCCCCTGAAATACAGGCCCCGCGTATAGCCGGCGGGCTCATAGCTGCTCTGGCCGAGGTACCGTTTCATGACCTTGACGCACTCGACGGCGTTTTCCGTCGTGAACAACAGCCGTTCCGCCCAAATACCCAGCTTTGCCGTCAGCTTTCTCTTGTCGGCCATAAACAGCTTCTTGGAATTGAGCACGACGTTCCTGTGCCCGTATTCGGATACGACAGGAAAGGACGCGCCCTGCCTGTCCTTGAGCCCCGTAAAGTTATCGCAGGCGCACACGCCCATGCTGCTTCGGATAATACAGTTTTCCGTCAGCATGAGCGGCAGGCGGCCGTAAACGAGCAGCTCCGTGTCGAGCGGCTTCGAAAGGTCCCTGATCTGTTCGAGCCGCATCTCAAAGGACAGCGTTGCCGAGACGAAGCCAAGGTCTTTGAGCGCCCTGAACGACAGGGAATTGAACACATTCAGTCCGAAATCGCCCCGCGGGGCAAACCCGAGGCCCTTTGCATACTGCAGGTGGCCGAGGTTCCCGATGAGCGCGTCGCTGATACCCATGACCCGCGCCGTCTCCAACAGATTCGTTATGTCCTTCTTCTCGCTGTCGAAAATGACCCGCGGCAGCCGGACGGCGACCGTGATGTCCGGGTCCGCCAAAAAAGGTTCCAGCGCCTCGGCGTCCTTTTGCAGCTCGTCGGCCGGGATATACAGCGCGCGCGGTTTCAGCGCAGCCAGCTCCCTTGAAAGCTGGGCGGCCTTGTTTACGGACACCGTCAGCACAGGCGGGTCCTCCCGATTTAAAAGCCTGAAGCCGGAAACAAATTCGCCCTCTTTCCGGGGCTCGAGGGCCTTGCGCCTTTCCATCAGCTCCGCCAGCACATCCCGCCGCATTTCGTTGATTGCGGCCGTCGGAAGCGAAAGCCCCGGCTCAATGACGCTTTTGACGCCGATGCAGTAAAACGGCGTACCGCCCGTTTTGTGCAGCTGCGTCTGAAACGTCGTCGCCGTCATCTCCCTGTGGAAAGCCGGCTCCGGCGTCGGGCCCTCCGCAGCGGCGTTGTTGCCCTGCTCGTCGGCAGCCGCCAGCTTCGCCGTCTCGCCGTGGCGGACGATGCCCGCAAACCGCACGGGTACCCGCTGAAACTCCCCGTTTAAGTAATTCCTGCGGGCCGTTGAGAAGATCACCTTATCGCCGGCCGCCTCCTCTTCGTGTACGCCGAACATCTGCGGCCCTTTTCGGCCGGTGTAATATCCGTCGGTAAATCCCTGCCGGGAGAAAGCGCCCGACAGGGCCCTGAGGTCGTCGGCCGTCGGCGGCTTTTTGTCCTTGATGGCCCGGGAGTAAATGCCCGTGACGATCGCCGTGTACTCCGGCCGCCGCATGCGGCCTTCAATCTTGACGCTCGTCACGCCGATTCGTTCCAGCTCGCCGACATAGTCGATCAGGCAGTTGTCCTTCAGACTCAGAAGATATTCCGAGGCATGTCCTCCGGTGCTGTAGTTTAAGCGGCACGGCTGCGCGCACAGCCCGCGGTTTCCGCTGCGCCGGCCGATCACGCCGCTCATATAACACTGTCCGGAATAGCTCATGCAAAGCGCCCCGTGCACGAAGACCTCCGTTTCGATCGGCGATTGCCTGCAGATGTACTCAATATCCGCTTTGGGCAGCTCGCGGGCGAGGACGACGCGTTTGAGACCCATCGCCGCAGCCAGCCGGACGCCTTCGAGATTGTTGATGCTCATCTGCGTGCTCGCGTGCACGTCGACCTCCGGCGCCGTCTGCCGGACGGCCTTCATCACGCCGAGGTCCTGGACGATGAACGCATCCGCGCCCAGGCGGCAGGCGATTTTCGCCTGCTCAGCGACCTCCGGAAGCTCCCGGTCGGTGCACAGCGTGTTGAACGTGACGTATATTTTGACGCCGCGGACGCGGCAGTATTCGGCGGCCTTCTTAAAATCCTCGAGCGTAAAATTCTTCGCGTTCCTGCGGGCGTTGAAATCTCCCAGTCCCACATAGACGGCGTCGGCGCCGTTTTGGACGGCGGCGATGACGCCCTCGGGGGAACCCGCCGGAGACAGTATTTCCAGCATATATCCATCTGCCTTTCAAGGGGCTTTTATCTATCGTGTGCGTCGTGTGACGGCTGCAATCGGATCGGATAGAGTCATTGTAACAATATATTATATCAGAAAAAAAACGCCCGTTCAACTGCCGATTGCCGCGCCTTAAGAGACTGCGCGAGCATGCCGGGACAAAGCGCGCGGCGTCCTTCCCGCCCGGCGTTTGAACCTGTCGAGCAAGCCGCTGCGCAGGCTTTCCATCCTTTCATAAGATATCATATTGTCAGGTATTGTCAACCAAATCCGAAGCAGCCAAATAATTGCTGTCCGGGCGGCGGGGCGCAGGTCCGGCGCGCAGGGATCATAAACAAAATCACTAAATAATTTAGACAATTTTATGACGATTTAATCTTCTGCCTCATTGCCCCTGTGAGGAATAACTGTTATAATCAGTCCAAGCAAACGGCCCGGCAACAGCGTTAAAACCGGTTATTGCCGGGACCGCGCCGCCATAACGGCGCGCCGTCTTTTGCTGAAACGGCCGATTGCGGAAGGGAGTGATACGGTGGCGGATATGCGGTATGTTCTGCCGGGGTATGATACGATCACGCTGAGCAGCCAGACGGCCGACAAGCTGATCCATTCCGGCGACGGGCTTGCGTCGCTGCTGTATCTGTACGCCCTGAGGACCGGCGGGTCGGTCTCCCTGCGCCGGGCGGCCGAGCTGTTCAGCCGCAGCGAAAAAGACATAGCGGCCTCGATGGAGCTGCTGGGCAGGCTGGGTCTTTTGAAATATGAGGAAACGGCGGCGCCCGTCCAGAAGGACGAGCTGCCGGAATACACGGCGGACGATATCAGGCACGAGCTTGAAAACGGCACCGTTTTCTCCGTGCTTGTACAGGAGATACAAAAGCGGCTGGGCAAGCTGCTCTCCTCCGACGACCTGATCAAGCTGTTTGGAATCTATGATCATCTCGGCCTGCCGCCGGAGGTCATCCTGCAGCTTGTCACATACTGTACCGACGAAAACAAGCGGCGATATGGCCCGGGCCGGGTCCCCACGATGCGCTATATCGAAAAAACGGCGTACACATGGGAACACGACGGCATCCTGTCGCTCGAACAGGCGGAGCAGTACATAAAGAAACTCGAGGAGAGACGAAGCCTCATCGGCGAGATCAAGCGGGTGCTGCAGATCAACGACCGCGCGCTTTCCTCGAGCGAGCGCAAATATGTCGAATCCTGGCTCGAGCGCGGGTATGCGCCCGAGGCGATCGAGCTGGCTTACGACAGGACTGTGCTGAAAACGGGCAAGCTGGCCTGGGGCTATATGGATTCGATCATCGGCAGCTGGCATACCAAGGGCCTTTTTACGGCGGACGAAATTCGCTCGAGGGACGGGAAAGGCGCGCCGGCCGGACAAAAAAGAAGCCAGTCAAAACCGGCCGTCGCGGCCAAGCCTTCTCTGGCGGAACTCGAGCATATGAAAAAATTCCTGGAAAAGCTGAGGGAGGAGTGACCGTGTCGATTGACGGCAGAATCCTGGCAAAAGCGAAAGCGGCCCTGGAATTGCGAAAAAATGACAATGCCCGGCAGCACGAGGCGCGGCTGCGCGAGGTTTACGCCAGATGCCCCCGGATCGCGTCGCTCGACCGCGAAATCAGGGGCACCGTGATCGACGCGGTCGGCCTGGCGCTCAAAAAGGGACAGGATACGAACACGGCCGTCGCCGAGCTTGCCGACAGGAACCTGAACCTGCAGTCCGAGCGTATCCAGACGCTGATATCGTCCGGGTTTCCGCCGGACTTTCTCGACGATGAATACATCTGTCCGCGCTGCCGCGATACGGGTTATACCGGCACGGAGATCTGCTCGTGCCTCATGCTTTTGTACAGGCAGGAGCTCAAAACGTCGCTGAGCAGCCTTCTGAAGCTTGGAAACGAAACGTTTGACAACTTTGACCTGTCGTGGTATGACGACACCTATGACCCCGAGCTCGGCATGTCGCCCAGGAGTCATATGGAAGGCGTGTGCGAGATGTGTTACCGCTACGCCAACAAATTCGGCGGCAGGTCCACCAATCTTTTTTTAAACGGAAGCCCGGGCCTTGGAAAGACGTTTTTGTCCGCGTGCATCGCGCGGGTGGTGGCCGACAAGGGCTTTTCCGTCGTTTACGACATGGCCGGTTCCGTATTCGCGGCGTTTGAGGAGGAAAAGTTTTCGAAAAGCGCGGATATGGCGTCTTTGCGCGACGATATCCGGCGTTATCTCGAGTGCGACCTTCTGATCCTTGACGATCTGGGCACCGAAATGACGACGTCCTTTACGATCAGCGCCCTGTACGAACTCCTGAACACGCGGCTGCTCGCTTCCAGGAAAACGATCATCAACTCAAACCTCTCGATCGACGAGCTGCCCCAGAGATACTCGCAGCAGATCGCGTCCCGCATCCGCGGGGAATACATTGTTTTAAAGTTCTACGGGCGCGACATCCGGCTGCTGAAAAACGGGTTGTGACGGCGCGTATTCAGGGCGGGTGAATACGGCATAATATCATGTGAATATTTCCCACGGGGAATATCCATTGCAAATACACGAGTTTTACACATTATCCACGGACTTTTCCACCTGCGTTATGTCGACATGTTTGCCAGTTTATTCACGAACACGCTCGGGACTTTCATTTTTGCGGTTGAGGGTGTAAAATTCTCTGCCGGCGAATATAGTTTAATGCCGACTGTCAATAATTGTGTAAGGTTACATCAAAGGTGGTACCGGTTTGTCTGATACGAAACAAACATATATGCGCGGCGCGGCGATTTTAGCCGCTACGGCGATCCTGTCCAAAATCATCAGCGGTCTGTATAAAATCCCGCTGTTCAGCATGCTTGACGACACAACGGCGGCGTATTATCAGGTCTCCTATACGATCTATATGCTGCTGATCGCCGTCTCCACCGCAGGGATACCGGTCGCGCTGTCCAGGCTTGTGTCGTCCGCATCCGCGCTCGGCAACAGGAAGCTTGTCCGGCGTTATTTCGCCGTATCGCTGCCCGTGTTCGCGCTGCTCGGGCTTGTGCTCATGCTGCTCGTTTTCCGCTATGCGGATAACCTCGCGGGCGTTTTGAGCACGCCGGACGCGGCCCCGGGCATACGCATCCTGGCGCCGGCCATATTTTTCGGCTGCGTGGCCGCCGTTTACCGGGGGTATATGCAAGGCCACAACAAGATGTTCCCCACCGCCGTCTCGCAGCTCATAGAGGTCGGATGCAAGGCCGTTTTCGGCCTCATCATCGCCTGGTACCTGATCTCGAACAGTTTTCCCAATCCGGCCGTCTCCGCGGGCGCGATCGCCGGCGTCGCGATCGGCCTGGCCATCGGCATCCCGGTTTTGATCTATTACAAGAGAAAAACCGACAGGGTCCTGCATCTGAACGCCGAAGCCGGCGCGCAGGACGCGATGAGCCGGCGCGCCGTTCTTGCGCAGGTGCTCAAGGTCAGCATCCCGATCACGCTCGGCTCGGCTTTCATCAGCCTCATGTCGACGATCGATACGAGCATCGTCAAATGGCGGCTCGTCGCGGGCGCCGGCTTTTTACAAAACGACGCGGACGCACTCTACGGCGTATACTCCAAGGGGCTTTCCCTTTTAAACCTTTCCTCGGCCCTGATCGTCCCGATCACGGTCGCCATCATCCCCGTCATCGCGGCCGCCATCACGCGGCATCAGCACGGCGAGGCGCGGGATGTGACGGAATCCTCGCTGAAGCTGGCCAATATCATCGCGATGCCGGCGGGGATCGGGATCACGGTCCTGGCCGCCCCGATCTACGCGGTGCTCTATCCCAGCACCGAAAGCGCCATGGCCACAGGCGCAAAGATCCTGTCCATATTCGGCGTGGCCTCCTACTTCGTGTGCATGCAGCTGATCACAACGGCCGTCCTGCAGGCCAACGGCCGTGAGAAAGTGCCTGTCCTGTCCTACACGGTCGGCGGCTTGATCCAGATTGCGGTCGATTACGTTTTAGTCAGCAACCCCGATATCAATATCCTCGGTTCCCCGATCGGGACGCTGGCCTGCTATGTCGCGATCACGTTTATTAACCTGGTTTTCATTGTTGTTAAAGTGAAAAACAAGCCGAACTTTTCCAAGATTTTCGTGAAGCCCCTGCTGTGCACGGCGGTGATGGGCGTGGCGGCGCGCGTTGTCTACGAGCTGCTGTATAAAATAGGCTCACCGACTCTTGGCGCCGGGCGCCTTTCCGTGGCGATCTATATGGCCGCCGCCATCCTCGCGGCCATCCTCGTCTACGCGATATTGATTATCGCCACCAAAACGGTCACGCGGGACGATATGCGGTACGTCCCGAGGGGAGACAAGGTGGCAAAATTCCTAAAAATCAAGTAATTTCAGTGTTTTTACGAAAAAATATTCATAAATTGCTTGCGGAACAGAGGAAAGTATGGTAAATTTTGATAACAAAGCTCATTACGGCGTTTATGACCTCAAAAAAATCGTCTCAAAGCTGCGCGGACCGGGCGGCTGCCCGTGGGACGCCGAGCAGACCCACGAAAGCATCCGCCGCAATTTTCTCGAGGAAGCTTACGAGGCCGTCGAAGCCATCGACGACAAAGACCCTGAGCACCTGTGCGAGGAGCTCGGGGATGTCCTGATGCAGGTTGTCTTCCACGCGGACATCGAAAGCGACGCCGGCCGGTTTGATCTGGACGACGTTGCGGACCGCTCCGTCAGGAAGCTGATCTTCCGCCACCCTCACGTTTTCGGGGACCGGAAGGTGTCGGGAAGCGACGAGGTTTTGGAAAACTGGGACGTCATCAAGCGCGCGGAAAAGCAGCAGGAGACGCATGCCGACGCGCTCGAGGCCGTCGCCAGAAGCCTGCCCGGGCTCTGGCGCGCCGAGAAGCTCCAGAAAAAAGCCGCCAAGGCCGGCTTTGACTGGCCGGATATCTCAGGGGCGATGGACAAGCTCCATGAGGAGCTCGACGAGCTGAAGCAGGCCGCGCAAAACGGCGGCGACACGGAAGAGGAGCTGGGCGATCTGCTGTTCTCGGCCGTCAACGTCGCCCGTTTCCTGAGCATCGACCCCGAAAGGGCTCTCGCCCGCTCCTGCGACAAGTTCATCGAGCGGTTCACGCTGCTCGAAGAAGCCGCGCTCGGCAAAAAGCGGCCCATGGAGGAAATGACGCTCGAGGAGCTCGACGAGCTCTACGAAGCGGCCAAAGCGCGATTAAAGAATAAAATCGAAGGATGATATCGGGTTTATTCTTTAAAATAAAAAAAAGACAAGCATTAATTTAGGAGGACAGTACAAATGAATAAAGCAGATCTGATCGGTAAAATCTCGGTAAATGCCGGCCTGTCAAAGAAGGACAGCGAAAAAGCCCTCGCGGCAGCCATCGATGCGATTACAGCGTCACTGACGGCCGGAGAAAAAGTTCAGCTCGTCGGTTTCGGCATTTTCGACGTCAAGGAGCGCGCAGCCCGGACCGGACGCAACCCGAAAACAAAAGAAGTCATAAAGATCCCCGCTTCCAGGACGCCCCAGTTCAAGGCCGGCAAGGCCCTCAAGGACGCTGTCGCGAAATAAGCGTACAACGCCGGCTGCTTCACATTTTGGTGCGGCGAATTGTTTTTTGTGATATAATAACGGCGCGGATGATTTCGTGCCGTTATTTTCATGCCGCCGCAGAATGAGGCTGTATATCATGAGACTTGACAAATTTCTGAAAACCTCGCGTCTGATCAAGCGCCGGACCGTCGCAAACGAGGCGTGCGACAGCGCGCATGTGTCCGTAAACGGCCGGCCGGCCAAGGCCTCCTACAGCGTCAAGGTCGGCGATGTGCTCGAGATCCGGTTCGGCCAGCGCCTGCTGAGGGTCGAGGTGACGGCCGTGGCCGAAAACGTCCCGAAAGCGGATGCAGCGGCCATGTACCGCGAGATCGTCTGACACAGTTCAGCGCCGGGATGCCGCGGCGCCTGCCGGCGGCTGTCGGTCAGGGAGAAACGCGAAGGGACGCCGTCGTATGAGGCTAAGACAAACAATATGAAATCTCTTGTACAAAAGGCAGCCGACTTCGTCCGGGGACCGAGCGGAGAGACCGTGCGCTACATCGTCATCGGCGGCTGCACGACAGCGATCGATTACGCGTCGTTTTACCTGATGGAGAGGGTCCTGCGCCTGGATCTCACCTTCAGCAACATCGCAAGCACGGCGCTGGCCATCCTTTTCGCATACGTGACAAACAAGCTGTACGTCTTTGAGTGCCGTACGAGCTGCCTGTCCGAGCTGGCCGCCGAGTTTTTCAAATTCATCGCGTCCCGCCTTTTTACGATGGCCGTCGAGATCGCCGGCTTCCACCTGTTCGTCGTCGTCCTCGGGCAAAACAGCATGCTCGGAAAAGCCGAGGCGATCGTGATTGTCATCCTCCTCAATTATATCCTGAGCAAATTCCTGGTCTTCCGCAAAAAGGGAGATAAACGGTAATCGCAAAACCCCGCGCCGCCGGCGCGGGGATTTTTTGAGCTGTCGAACAGGCGTTTCCGCCGGCATCTTTACGGCCTGGGTGCGGTGCTGATGCCGGCCCGGCGCGCCTGCGCGTGCTGGTGGCGCCGCGCGATCGTATAAAGCCGCCCGTCCTTCATGAACCGGTACCCGGTCTGTTTGAAGGTGAACGGCACGCCGGCCGCGACGCATTGATCCCGGATGTCCAGGACCCAGCCGTACTCGCAGACCCGTGCGTCCGGCCCCGATTCGCCGCCGACAACGACGCCCTCCGTCCAGGCGCCCAGGTACCGGGACAGGTCCAGGCGTTCCAGAAGCGGCTCGCAGACGACGCCCTTGTGCCGGAGCGGCGCATCCATGAGCAGCGGCAGGCGAAAATCGGCCATCGCCTGATTTTCGACCGTCGTATAGACGGCGACGTTGTCATATCCATTGCCCCAATCTTCCGGGAGCGTCTGATAAAAACGGCTGATCCTTTTCGTTATGATGAGAAACATCAGGTCGGACCGCGTTTTCATCATCGCCCAGGCCTCGGCGCGCCAGGCGTCGGCATCCTCGATAAAAAAATCCGATGTGAAGCAGGTATATACCGTTTCACCGGCCGGAATTTTATACGCCCCCCGCCTGTCTGTCCGGACGGGCAAATCGAAGCTTTTCGTTTTCGCGACAAGGCGGCTGTCCCGGCCGTACCGCGCGTCGGAGCGGTAGACATAACAATTCGCACAGCCGGGCGAGACCCTGGCGCAGCCGTGCCATAAATTCCACATCGCCATTTATTGCCTCCATTTCCGTCTGAAAACAGCATACGCCCGGCCGGTAAAAATAGCAACGCCATATTCACGCGCCCGGCCGTTCTTTTACAAATTGTTCAATCATTGCCGGCGAAAGTATACTATGATAGGGTTATTGGTTTATAAATCGTGGCTGAATATCACAATAAATGGCATAATGCATGCATGGGGGGTAAAATAATGCCTAAAAAAGTGCTCGTTATCGAAGACGACATAAATATCGCCGAGCTGCTGCGGCTCTATCTTGAAAAAGACGGTTTCGATGTGTATATAGCCGACAACGGCGGCAAGGGTCTGGCGGAATTCGAACGATTAAGCCCCGATCTGGTGCTGCTGGATATCATGCTCCCCGTGCTCGACGGCTGGGGCGTCTGCCGGGAAATCAGAAGCGTTTCAAAGGTGCCGATCATCATGCTCACAGCAAAGGGCGAAACGTTCGACAAGGTTTCGGGTCTTGAGATGGGCGCCGACGACTATGTCGTCAAGCCGTTTGAGGTCAAGGAGCTGCTGGCCCGGGTCCACGCCGTCCTGCGCCGCACCGAATCGGACAGCGCGCAGTCCAAGAAGCTTGTCTACGATAAGCTGGTCATTAATATGGACTCCTTCGAGCTGATCGTCGACGGCAAGAAGGTGGACGCGCCCCCGAAGGAAATGGAGCTTTTATATCACCTGGCCTCGACGCCGAACAGGGTCTATACGCGCAACCAGCTCCTGGACGAAGTCTGGGGCTTCGACTACTTCGGGGATTCGCGCACCGTGGACGTGCACATCAAACGGCTGCGCGAGAAGCTGGAAAACGTCAGCGACAGGTGGTCCCTGAAGACCGTCTGGGGCGTCGGGTATAAATTTGAGTTGAGCGAGACATGAAACACAGTATTTACATCCGCAATTTCTATATGACGGCCGGGATTGTCTTTCTGAGCTTTCTGATCCTCGGCAGCATGTTTTTTCTCTGGAGCTACCGCCTGGTGATCAACCAGAAGCAGGACGCCATGTATGATACGGCCTGTAATACCACCCGCTTTATATCCGCCTTTGAACAGGTCTGGGCGCTGAGATCGGAAGAGCACACGTCTGAACTCCAGTCACCGCTCATTATC